>NZ_JAECVV010000007.1:0-227952 GCF_016055145.1 Thermoactinomyces sp. CICC 23799 | reverse complement strand
GGATCCACCCGTTCCCATCCCGAACACGGAAGTTAAGCCCTCCAGCGCCGATGGTACTTGGGGATGACCCCTGGGAGAGTAGGTCGTTGCCAGGCAAAAAAACCACGACGTTTGTACGTCGTGGTTTTTTTGTTGTTTTTACAAGGGTTGAAAAAATGAAGGATTTATATGAATTTTCTATAGGATGTTCCGGTTTTTCTTCGTATAATGGAATCAGAAGAGGTCATTTGCGGCCGGAAGGAGAGGATTTCCATGAAAAGAAATTTTCGTCTTTTGACTTTTGCATTCATCGCGGGGCTTCTTGCTGTTTTTGCGCTTCCCTTGTCGCCGGCCGGGGCGGCGGCGTCCGCGGACAATGACGCAGACGTGTACTTGGAGCATATCATGTGGCTGGCGCAAGAAAAGAAAACCTTAAACAGCGGTCCTTTTCAGGTGGGCAGTTTGCTGGACGAGGTGCAGCAGTGGTGGGGCGAGCCGGATGACGATTCCGGTGTGGCGGCCAACTATTGGGACCGGAACATCCGCTTTATTTATGATCCCGATCAAAAGGGCAACCCTGTCACATGGATTGAAGACTTTGATCCCGCTCTGCAAAAGATCACATTGGAAGAATTGCTCGACACGTTGGGGAAAGCAGACCGGTTTGTGGAAGCGGAAGGAGATTATTATGTCACCTATTCGCTCAACAATGGCCACGAAATCACGTTTGTGTTAAATGTCCCCATGGAAGGGCAAACGTCAAAGGTTTATCTGTATTATGTGACGGAACAGACTCCATAATCCTTTGGAAAAGTCCATCTTCGGATGGATTTTTTTATGGCAAATTGCAGTCGGTCTTCTTTCCATTTTTTCACCGGGTGTGCTATGGTTAGAATATTAAAAAATAAAATCCGAACCAAGGGGATGCACAGTCATGAAAGTGGTACAACGTTCACCTGAACCTTTTTTTTATTCCGGGGGAAAAACGGGCATCCTATTGATACATGGTTTTACCGGGACGCCGTCTGAAATGCGGCCCATGGGAGACTTTTTCAAGGAGAAAGGTTACACCGTTTATGCGCCTTTGTTGGCCGGACATGGCAAAACACCTGAAGATTTGGAGAAAACCGGGTGGCGGGACTGGTGGCAAAGTGCATTGGATGCTTATGATACCATCCGCTCGAAAGCGGACTTGGATCATTTGTTTGTGGCCGGTTTATCGATGGGAGGCGTCCTGTCGCTGCTTCTTGCCGCCGAAAAGCCGATGGACGGGGTCATTCCCATGTGTGCTCCGGTGTGGGTCCGGGACCGGCGGGCGGTTTTGGCCGGGTTTGCTTACCGTTTTTACCGGTTTAAACCCAAAGGAAACCATCCCGATCCGGAAGTGGATGCGTATCTGGTGCCGTTTGACCGGACTCCCGTCAAAAGTGTCGGGGAACTGATGAAATTGCTTCGCCGGTTAAAACGAAATCTGCCCAAAGTGGAAGTTCCGGCTTTGATTATTCAATCGCGGCAAGATGAAACCATCCGGTCACGAAGTGCCAAATATATTTATGAGACCATTTCATCCAGGCACAAACATTTGTCCTGGTATGAGAAATCTTCCCACATCATCACGTTGGACAAAGAGAGAAAAAAACTATTTCATGAAGTGGATGACTTTATCAGGGACGTGTCTTTAACATCCATGAACGATAAGAAGTGAGGTGAAGCATCTGTCGCGGGGAATTCCCCACCGCAGATGAAGTATGATCACAGAACAAGAGATTCGGCGTTTTATGTTGGAACAAGCTTATAAGCCGCTGATGCTGGAAGAACTGATCGAAGTGTTCGGCATCGGGGAAGAAGAACGGGAAGCGTTTGTCAAACTGCTTCAGCAAATGGAAGAAGATGGAAAAATTGTGCAAACCCGGGCCAAACGGTACGGTGTCCCGGAGCGGTTCAACCTGGTGCGCGGCACTTTGCAGGGAACATCCAAAGGATTTGGTTTTGTCATTCCCGATGCGGCCCATCAGGATGATATTTACGTCCATCTCAACGATATGAACGGCGCGTTGGATGGCGATCTGGTGCTGGTGCGCATTCATAAAAGAAAATCGGACCACCGGCGGCCGGAAGGGGAAATTGTCCGTGTGTTGAAACGGGGACGGGACCGCATTGTCGGAACGTTCCGCCGCTTGTCCTCCCATTTCGGCTTTGTGATTCCGGATGATAAACGGATTCCGGCCGATATTTTCATCGCTCACGAGTTGCAGATGAACGCCAGGGACGGGCAGAAGGTGGTCGTCAAACTGCACCAGATTACCGGGCGCCACAGCGCGGAAGGGGAAATCATCGAGATTCTCGGGCATAAGGATGATCCGGGAGTCGACATTCTGTCAATCATCCGAAAACATGGTTTGCCGGAAAAATTCCCCGAAGAAGTGCTGGCCGAAGCAGAGCAAATTCCCGGGGAAATCAGCGAAGAAGAAATCAAGGGAAGGCGCGACTTGCGCGGGCGCACCATGGTGACCATTGACGGGGAAGATGCCAAGGATTTGGATGATGCCGTTTCAGTGGAACGTCTGGAAAACGGCAATGTCCGTCTGGGTGTTCATATTGCCGACGTGAGTTACTACGTCAAAGAGGGTTCTGCTTTGGACCGGGAAGCTTATGAACGGGGATGCAGTGTTTACTTGGTGGACCGGGTGATTCCCATGCTTCCCAAACGTTTGTCCAATGGCATCTGCAGTTTGAATCCCAAAGTGGACCGTCTGACCATGACGTGTGACATGGAGATTGACCCCGAAGGCAATGTGGTGGATTATGACATCTATCCCAGCGTGATCCGGACCAATGAGCGCATGACCTACAGCGATGTCAAAAAAATTGTCGTGGATGAAGACACGGAACTGATCGAGCGGTACCGGCCTTTGGTGGATGATTTCCGCCTGATGGCTGATCTTGCGAAAACCCTTCGCCAAAAACGGTTGCAACGGGGAGCCATCGATTTTAACTTTGCGGAAGCAAAAGTAATCATCAATGAAAAAGGAGAACCGGTGGACATTGTCAAGCGTCCCCGGACCATCGCCGAGCAACTGATCGAAGAATTCATGCTGAAGGCCAATGAAACCGTGGCCGAGCATTTTTACCGCTTGGAAGTTCCGTTCGTGTACCGGATTCATGAAAACCCGGATGCCGAGAAACTGAAAGCTTTTTATGAATTTATCACCAGCTTTGGTTACTCGGTCAAAGGGCGCCCCGATCAGGTCAAACCGCATGCGCTCCAATCCTTGCTGGAGAAGATCCGGGGAAAACGGGAAGAGCATGTCATCAGTACCGTCATGTTGCGTTCGATGAAACAGGCCAAGTATGCCGCGGAATGCATCGGCCACTTTGGTCTGGCGGCTCCTTTCTACAGTCATTTCACGTCGCCGATACGCCGGTACCCGGATCTTTTGATTCACCGGATCATCCGCGAAGTGTTGACCCAAGGAAGCTTGTCGGTGGAGCGGATTGACGAATTAAACGAAATCCTCCCGGACGCAGCCCAACAATCTTCCATCCGCGAACGCATCGCCGTGGATGCCGAAAGAGAAAGCCAGGATTTGAAAATCGCCGAGTTTATGATGGATAAGATCGGGGATGAGTATGAAGGAATCATCAGCAGTGTGACCTCGTTCGGGATCTTTGTGGAACTGCCCAACACCGTGGAAGGGCTGGTGCACGTCAGTTACCTGACAGATGATTATTACCATTATGATGAAAGTTCTTATTCCTTGATCGGCGAACGGACCGGCCGGATCATGCGCATCGGGGACAAAGTGCGGATCAAAGTGAGCGGGGTCAACATTGATGAGCGTAAAATCGACTTTGAACTGTTGGAACATTTCCCTGGCGACGGCGTGGTTTTGAAAAAGAAAGGGAAGAAAATCAAAGCCAAAAAAGCATCCGGGGAAAAAGAGAACAAGCGCGGAAAAAAAGGCAAGTATTATGAAGTGGACCGCGGTGCCTTCCAAGCAAAAGCCAAAGAACAAAAGCAGCACAAGAAAAAGAAGAAGAAAAAGAAAAAATACCGCAATAAAGCAAAGAAAAAATAAGAAAATGCCCTCCGCCCAAAAGCGAAGGAGTTTTCCTTCGCTTTTGGAACGGACCGGAAAAAATGATTGACTTGACAAAACATTTATTGTTAGAATAAAATCTGCTATTCATTTATCAGGAGAACCGGGGCGAGGTGAAAACGATGAAAAACAAAGGCGTCAAGGTGATTGCCAAAAACAAAAAAGCATTTCATGATTATGAAATCAAAGAACAATATGAAGCCGGCATCGTTCTCACCGGAACAGAAATCAAGTCGGTCCGCAAAGGCAGTGTCAATTTGCGCGATGCCTATGCGCGGATAGAAAACGGCGAAGCCTTTGTGATTGGCATGCACATCAGCCCGTTTGAACAGGGAAACCGGTTTAATGTGGATCCCACCCGGACCCGGAAATTACTGATGCACAAAAAAGAGATTGACAAATTGTACGGCTTGATCAAGACGAAGGGGTTAACGTTGGTTCCGCTTGACATTCATTTGCGAAACGGTTTTGCCAAATTGCAGTTGGGACTCGCCCGCGGGAAAAAGCTGTACGATAAACGGGCAACCGCCGCCAAACGGGATGCAGAGCGCATGATCGAACGCAAACTCAAGGAACAAAATTATCGTTAAAAAATGCTTGCATGATTTTCTATATGATGTTATAATCTATAACTGTAGCGAAAAGATTGCTCGATATTTCCTCAGAATCTCGGGGGCGTTCTTGGGATTCGACGGGGACAGATCGAGCGTCAGTAGCGAGCCGAGGGGTTGCGAACTCGTTAAAAACGCAAATGCCAAATGTAACTGGCAAACAAGAAAACTACGCTCTGGCTGCTTAATTAAACCAGCCAGGATCCGCTTCTCCATCGCCTGTGTGGAGTTGCCGGGTCTCATAACCAAGCAGGCTAGCTGACCGATCGGCCACTGATCGGAAAGCGAAACTTGAGTGGCTAGTCTTTCATAACGCCTGTCACTGGGCAGTATGGAAGGCGAAACTTCAATACAGTGACTGCGCTCGGAGAAGCTGGCGTGGCGATGTCTTCGGACAGCGGTTCGACTCCGCTCGCCTCCACCAAAAATGAAATACCATGCTGGAGTAGCTCAGCTGGCAGAGCACTTCACTCGTAATGAAGGGGTCGCAGGTTCGAATCCTGTCTCCAGCACCAGATCAAACCTCTGCGGAATGCAGGGGTTTTTTGATTTTAAAGTGGTGGGGTGGGGAGAATGGAAAGTGGAAGAAGCGCTGAGTGACCAACCTGTCATGACACACCCGCCATTTTTGTTTATTTTCGCCAAAAAGTGGTGCAGTCCGCTTTGTCCGAAAGATTAAATTCGATGATCTTCTCAAGCAGAGCGTAATCCACCGGACGATCCCACGGGATGCGGATCAACTTTTTGGTATAGTCATAGCCGGCTTTGTCAATTTCTTCTTTGGCATGTTCGATCGCAACCTTTTCCGGTGCAACGGCAAGATGTTTTTTCGCGACGCTGAAACCGATAATAAAAGTTCCGTGATCCGTAAACATCGGTTGGTTCCATTTGATTACCGGTTGTAAGTTTGGGTATTTCTTTTTTACCCAAGAGAGAACTTCTTCCACTCTGGCCCGGTGTGACGGATCCGCTATTCCCGCTGTAAATTCACTAAAAACTTCCATGTTCCATGCCTCCTTGAGAAAAAAGATACGTATTTTATTTTATCCTTTTCTTAAGGTCACTTGAATTAAACAAGTTGGTGGTTGGTGGATTCTCTTTTCATCGGGAAAAACTTTGACGCGTTTGTTATGAAACGGATTACGACATATACCTGATCATCAAAAAAAGATGGGAGATTGTGGTATGCAACCGGTTTTTGAGCAATGGAAAACCACCATGGAAACGTGCGGATTGGCTTGTCGGCTCCACGGATGAAACGGTTGTCCGGGAGCTTCGAGAGGCGTTGGGGTTGGATGAAGAACTGGCGGGTTGGTACAGGGAATGTGCCCCGCGGATGGGAGAGCTGGATTTTGGCGGAAATCCGGTTCAATTGTACGGTCCGGAGGAACTGATGGATTTGCAGATGAATTTCAGCCACGATCTGCAAAATATGAAAAGGGATCCGGAGTGGAAAATCGATTGGATTGTGATTGCAGACAAAGGTCTCGATCCTTTGATCTACGACATGAAATCCAAAGGTGTGTATTATGCGCGACATGACCAAAGAGATATTACATTAAAAAGACTATCCCCTGATTTGAAAGGGTGGATCAAGGCGTTGGTTGTGCTGTGTGAGATTTGTTATTTAACGTATCATGGGCGGTTTGTGGACGAAAACGGGGAGATATCCCCAAAGATCTTGCAAGAAATGAAAGAAAAATTAAATGCATTCCTGCCTGGTGAGTGCATTGGGAATTGGTGGTCTCTTCTGGAGTAAAAGCCGGTCAAATGACGGTCTTCTGTCCGGCAAGATGATGTCAGTGAGAGGTTGATTTATTGGAATGGTCCGGAACTTTCCCCGCAAGAGATCGTGGAAAAAGTTTTGATCATGGAACCGGTTGTGACACCTGCTCCGGGTGATGAAAAAGCATCAGAACCAAGGATGTCTCCTCGATGGAAGGAGTTTTTTTTGTACGAAGCAGATGACACAAGATTGTTAACATCATGTGATGGAAGCATGTTAAAATGAATTTGTTTTAATAAATCTGTTATTTAAAAAAATTGAGGAGTGCGTGGGAAAGGAATGGATAAGAGAGAAAGAGAGCATATGGGGAATGAAATTGATCCTGTGACTGTTGAGGATTTAAATGTAGTCAGACGAAGACGAAAGAGAAAGATTATACGCCTGGTGTCTTCTTTTCTCAGCGTGGTTTTGATTCCGGTGATCCTCACGGTTGTTCTCGCCGCTTATGAAGATGAGACCAATGAGTGGGTGCGCAGTTTGTTTGAAGGCGAAAAGAAAGAAACCTACATGGAAAGCTTGAAGCGATTAGCTTCCGAAGGGAACATGCCGGAGTACGAATGCGGCGCGTTGGGTTCCGGCATCACCGATGTACTCAATCGCTGCGGAGAACCGGTTGCGCGGTCAGACTCTTACGATGTCAGCTCGACTGTGACAAGTTTGTACTATCAGTATGGGCACAGGTTGGTTACCCTCGACTTTGAAAATGACCGGTTGAAGGCGATCAAGGTGATGTATGATGCGAAGGAATCATTGTCTGTGGATGAAATGAAACGGGTCTTTGGGACGCCCGTTGAAACGACGGAGAATCAATCGAATTTGAGATCGGATACGGTTTATTATAAATATCATTTATCCGTCTATGACTTGATGTTAAATTTTAACAAACAAACAGGGAAACTGGAAAATATCAATCTGGAGACCACAGAAAAGTACGGCTATACCGGTTCTCCGCGTACACAGTTGAAAACGGAAGTTCATCCGGTTGAGCAAGCAAAGAAAATTTCCGCTGACGGTGGCGTGAAGACGGCCAAACAATTGCATGATTGGATCAGCCGGGGCGATTTGGGTAATTATGATTGCGGACCGCTGGGGACCGCTTATCATGATGTTTTAACCGGAAAATGCGGGACTTATATGAATAATTTATTTCATAAAAAGGTGAACCAACAAAATAAGGAAAAGTTATTGAGCTATCAATTTAAAGACAGGGAAATACAGCTTAAATTTTATAATGACGTTTTAACATCCATATCTGTCCGGGAATTTGAAAATTCCATACCGGTGACAAAAGATGACATTATTCTGGTTTTTGGCAAGCCGGTTCCGAAGAAAAAACCGGCCGTCGACTTCGGGGTTGAGATTGAGAGTTTAACTTATCAAATCAACGGGAACAAAATTCAACTGTTCTTCGATGAAGAAGGCAAAATCGATTATGTGTGGCTTTTTAAAGATGGCTTGTATGATGAAGAATTCGGCTTTTTGTTACCGCAAAAAAAATGACCGGACAAAAAAGCCCTGCACCGGATGTATGCAGGGCTTTTGTCACGGCGGTGAAGCGGGGCCGTTTATTTGTTACAATACATATGGATGAAGTCAAATTGCAGGATGCATCAGAGGGGGAACTTTGTTTGCGTTTAGTCGTTGGAATCACAGGTGCGACCGGAGCCATCTTCGGGATCCGATTGTTGGAATTTTTGCGGGAAACGGGTACGGAAACCCATTTGATTTTATCCAAATGGGGAAGAGCGAACATTGAATTGGAAACGGATTACACGGTTCCGCAAGTGGAAGCGTTGGCGACAGTCTGCCATTCATCACAAAATCTGGCCGCATCGGTTTCCAGCGGTTCTTTTCGTGTCGATGGGATGGTGATTGCACCTTGCAGTATGAAAACATTGGCCTCGATCCGGGCCGGGCTTGCGGACAATCTGGTGACCCGGGCGGCGGACGTGGTTTTAAAGGAACGGAAGAAATTGGTCTTATTAACCCGGGAAATGCCACTGAATGACATTCACTTGGAAAACATGCTGGCCCTGTCGCGCATGGGTGCAACGATTTTGCCGCCGGTACCGGCATTTTACAACCATCCGCAAACGATCGATGATATTGTGGATCATGTGGTCGTGCGCACGTTGGATCAATTCGGGATCGAGGTGAGAAAAGTCAGACGCTGGCAGGGGATTGAAACGGGAAAAGACCGAAGCTGAAGCCTGGAGGAAGAAGGCCGGGCTTTTTTATTTTTTCCCAAAGCCGGGTTCATTCATGGTAAAATGAAGAGAAACATGTTTATCCTTACGAAAAGACCGGAGGTTTTTGAATGAAATTTTTTAAAATGAGGGAACCCGTCAATACCTGGACGCATTTCATTACGTTTTTGGCGGCTGTCATCGGGCTTTTTTTCCTGATCGGTATCAGTTGGCCCGATCCCTCGACGCTGGTGACGATGACGATTTACGGTGTAAGTGTGATTTTGCTGTATGGCGCCAGTTCTTTGTACCATTGGGTTGTGACGACTCCCGAAAAAGAATTGATCTTCAGGAAAATGGACCATTGCGCCATTTATTTGTTGATCGCCGGTTCGTACACTCCGGTCTTTTATTATGGCCTGGACGGAACTTTTCAATGGGTGATGCTTAGCTGTGTATGGGGATTGTCGGTTCTCGGCATCGTACTGAAGCTGTTTTTCATGCACGTTCCGCGTTATGTTTCGACTACATTTTACCTGACTTTGGGATGGATCGCCGTGGTTCCGTTTGTTAAATTGGTTCATGCCCTGCCAACCGGTGCGATCTTGTTGATGATTTTGGGAGGGGTGTTTTATACCGTCGGAGCTGTCATCTATGCGACCAAATGGCCGGATTTCTTTCCGGGCAAATTGGGTTTTCATGAAATATTTCACTTGTTTATTATGGCCGGCACCGTTGTTCATTTTGCAATGATGGTGATATACATTTTGCCGATCGGATTGGGAAATGCATGATTCCGGTGGAGTTTGGCTGACCGGCAGGTTCCGTTCGGACTTGCCGGTCAGCTTTTCTTCTCGGAAAGCGGCAAGTTCCTGCTTCAAAAACGCCATTATTTTTATATTATAATTGTATAGCAAAATAAAAGAATATATTATTTGTTTTAAATGTTAATAAAGGAGGCGAAAAGACATGGTGATTGGTGATTTGCTGAACAGCCGGGCGGAACTGTCCCCGCACTTGGAAGCACTCATTTATAACGGCGAGCGCCTTACTTTCCGCGAATACAAGCAGAAAGTGAACCAGCTGGCCAATTATTTGCTGAGTCTCAACGTGAAACATGGAGACCGTGTTGCCATGCTTTGTAAAAATACATACGCATTTCCGATCATATACTTAGCGGCAGCCAAAATCGGCGCGGTTACGGTTCCTGTGAATTGCCGGTTAAAACCGGTTGAGGTTCAGTATATTTTAAAAGACTGTCAAGCCAAGGTTTTATTATATGATGAGGATTTCAAAGACAGCCTGGAGATGCTTCCGGATTGTGTGGAGAAAGTGATCTGCGTTTTTCAAGGTGAACGGGCGTCGGAGCAATTCAACAGCATTTTTTATACTGAATCGGATGAAGAACCCAACGTGGAAGTCCATAAAAACGATATTGCCACCATTATTTACACTTCCGGAACCACCGGAAACCCCAAAGGGGTGATCAGTACACACGCCAATGTGTATGCGGCGGGATTGGCCAATGTGAACACGTTGGATCTTCGCAAGGCCGACCGTTTTTTGTTTGTGACACCGCTTTTTCATATCAGCGGCATGATGTTTATCATCAATTCACTGATCCGGGGAATGGCCTTGGTGATCGCATCCAATTTTACTCCTTCCCAACTGTGGAACCTGATTGATGAAGAGAAGATCACCGGGATGATGTCGGTGCCGTCGATGTTGCCCTTTATGTTGGAAATGTTGAAGACTATCGATAGGGACATTTTTTCTTTGCGAGGAATTGTTTGCGGCGGTTCCTTGGTGCCGGAAAATTACATCAAGGCTTTTCACGATTTGGGATTTGCCGTGATCCAGGTTTACGGAGCCACCGAATTCACTGGTGCCGCCACCTATTTCTTGCCGGAGATGGACATCAACCGCTGTCATTCTGTCGGGAAAGGATTATACCTGACGGAAATCAAAATCATCGATCCGTTGACAGGGGTGGAGTGTGCTCCCGGAGAAATCGGGGAAATCTTGGTGCGCGGGGATCAGGTGTTTGCCGGCTATTGGAATAATCCGGAGGAAACGGCAAAGGTATTGAAGAACGGATGGTACCACACGCAAGATTTGGGACGGATGGATGAAGAAGGGTATTTGTATGTGATCGACCGTCTCCGCGACATGATCGTTTGTGGCGGGGAAAAAGTGTTCCCGGCCCAAGTGGAAGCCGTGCTTCTGCAAATGGAAGGAATCGCGGAGGTGGCCGTCGTGGGGGTCAAGCATCCGGTTTGGGGAGAATTGCCCCGGGCATACATTGTGAAAGCGGAAGGCCATGATATCACCAAGGACGAAGTGATTCGTCATGCGCGTGAAAACCTGGCGGATTACAAGTTGATCGATGTGGAGTTTATCGAGGAGCTTCCCAAAAACAGCATGGGGAAAGTTTTAAAATATGTATTGCGTGAGTATGCTTCCCGTGCCAATTAACCTCCAAGGACGGTTATCTGATCGGGTTAACCGTCCTTGAATGTTTTTCAGGAGAAGTGTCCTGCAAGGGAGGAATATTCAAAATAATAGATCTATTTTTTAGGAAATAAATTTTAAAGAAAAGACTTTACAAACATATGTTCGTACTTTAAAATAGAATTATCATCACTGGAAAAAAGGGGAGCAATCATGAGCAAGAAAATCACTGAAAGAGATACAAAAGCGACCATTTTAAAAGCGCTTCGTGAAGCAGAAAAGAAAATTGCGGAACTGGAAAAAGGAAAATTGGATGCAGCCAAAGAGGCGAAAAAGAAGAAAGAAGCCGAAATCACCAACAAAGCCGATCGATTGATGGAAGGAAACATCGAGGGAAAAATCACTGATTTATCCAAATCCGTTGTTCAGCTGCTGACGAAAATCGACAGTGATTTAAAAGAACAGACCAAGAACCTGCAGACGGTCAAAGAAGCCATTGCCATCAAAGAAGCCGAACTCAAAGAACTGTTTGATATCGAGAAACAGGCGCACACCCTTGCGGGATTGGTCAATGCTCATCAGGAACTGAAATTATCCCAAGAGAAAGAATTGGCCGAAGAGAAGGAAAAGGCGACCAACGAACTGGAAGAGATCAAAAAGCAAATCGAGATTGCACGCAAAGAGTACCAAACTATGCTGAAAGAGCAAAAAGAAGCATTGGAATTGCAGAAAAAAAGAGGCGAAGAAGAATTCAAATACGAATTTGCCCGCCAGAAAAAACAATCATATGACCAGTTGGAAGATGAACTGGCGAGCAAGCGGAAAGAGTTTGAAGCGGAAGTCGAAAAAACGACGAAAGAACTGGACGCTTATAAAGCCCAATTGGATGAACGTGAAGAAAAGCTCGTGAAACGGGAAGAGAAAATGAAAGAGTTGGAAGAGGAAGTGGCTTCCATCCCGGACAAAATCGCGGAAGTGAAAAAAGAAGCGAAGGAAAAAGCGGACGCAGAGATGAAAAAAGTATTGGCCATCCGCGAAGCCGCCTTCAAAAAAGAAGTGGAAGCGGACAAAAAGATCCTTGAAACCGAATGCGAAAACCTCAAAAAGCAACTGCAAGCATCCCACGAAACGATTTCCGAACTGCAGAACAAGCTGGATGAAGCCTATAAGCGCATTCAGGAAATGGGGATCCAAATGGTTTCCAGTTCCAATGAGTCCAAAACCTTCGATAAAATCGCCGCCCTCGTGTCAGAGAAAAATCATTCAAAATAAAACCGGACTTAAACCCATTCCTCCCCCAAAGGCAATACTAGTTGTTCATACATATCGGAAGACGGCTCAACAAAATTGGACAGCGACACCCCGACCAACCGGACGCCGGCTGTATAATCAAAGGCATCCAGCAACTCCTCCAAAACTTTGGACCAGTCGGCGCCCGGTTTTGTTGTTCGTTGCTTGGAATGCATTGTAAAATCAGCGTATTTGATTTTCAGGGTGAGGGTTTGCGGCCGGATTTTTTTCTTTTTCAGTTTTTGCTCGGTCTCCGCGAGAAGGCCGTGGGCGATCCGGGAGATTTCCTCCCTGTCATACAAGTCTGAAGGCAAGGTGATTTCCCGGCCGTGGGATTTCGGGGAACGATCGGTGACTATATCGCGGTCATCCTGTCCGCGGGCGCGGTAATATAAATCATGCCCAAACTTGCCAAACATCGCCGTCACTTCTTCCAAAGACAAGCGCCAGAAATCACGGACCGTTTCCACTCCCATGGCGCGCAAACGCTTTTGTGATTTTTTTCCGATCCCGTGCAAAGCGCCGATCGGCAAATCTTTTAACACCGCCATGGCTTGTCCGGGCCGTATGATGACAAAGGCATCCGGCTTTTTTAAGTCACTGGCAATTTTGGCCATGGATTTGTTGTAGGAAAGGCCGATGCTGCATGTAAGCCCGGTTTCCTCCCGGATACGCCGCTTGATTTCGCGTGCGACGGGAACGGCATTGTCATAATGGGAGACATCCAGATAGGCTTCATCCAATCCGACGGTTTCGAAGCGGTCGCTGTATTCGGTGTAGATGTTCCGTACTTGACGGGATTTTTCCCGGTAGCGTTCATACCTTACCGGCAAGAAAATGCCTTTTGGACACAGTTTCCGGGCTTTGGCGGTCGGCATGGCCGAGTGGATGCCGTATTTCCTGGCTTCATAGCTGCAGGTGGAAACCACACCGCGGCTCTTCAGTCCGCCGACAATGACGGGTTTTCCCCGCAGTTCAGGGTAATCCAGTTGTTCCACGCTGGCAAAAAAGGCATCCAAATCCAGATGCAAGATTTTTTTCATGGTGCTTTCACCTTCTGTGCAAACCGCAGTGAATGAAATCAAAAGGGTTTCTCGTCTGCCATTCGTGTTGTTTTCCCGGTGTTTTGTCATGGTTATTATACCAAAAGACATGAGCAGTCATCATTTCAAAACAATGGAAAATTTAAAATCATCCGATAAAAAGGTTTCTTGTAGTTTGGGGTTTTGATAAAATTTTTGTTTGTGAATTTTAAAAATTCCGTCTGGAGGGATTGGATGAGAAAATTCACTGCCGTCGCTTTTTCTTTGATCACCGTGTTCAGCATGTCTTGACCAAGGTCATGAGTGAGGGGAAAGCCTGTGCCCCAAAAAGGGACACAGGCTTTTCATCAGGATTTGGAGGTGGTCAGGTCAAAGGTGGGAATTACTTCAGGGATTGCAGTTGTCGGGTCAGGGTATGAGCGGAATGATGCAATTTTTTTCGTTCTTCTTCCGTGAGATTGAGTTCGATGACTTCGCGAACCCCGGAGCGGTTAATGACAGCCGGGACTCCCAAACAGATGTCTTTCAGCCCGTATTCTCCTTTCAGAAGCGTGGAGACGGTCAGGATTGCATTTTCATCTCGGAAGATGGCTTGCGTCAAACGCACCAGCCCCATGGCGATCGCGTAGTAGGTGGCCCCTTTCAGATCAATGATCTGGTATGCGGCATCCCGCACTTGGGTGAACAGTTGATCCAACTGCTCTTTGTCCGGGCCTTTTCCTTCTTTCAAATAATCGGAGACCGGACGGGTGCCGATATAGGCATGGCTCCAAACCGGAAGTTCCGTGTCGCCGTGTTCGCCAATGATATAGGCGTGCACGTTTTGCGGGTTGACTTGGTAAGCTTCGCCGAGCAAATAGCGGAAGCGTGCCGTATCCAGAATAGTTCCCGATCCGATGACGCGGTGAGCCGGGAACCCGGAATATTTCATGGTGAGAAAGGACAGGATGTCAACGGGATTGGTGGCGACCAGAAACAGGCCGTCAAAACCGCTTTTCATCACTTCTGCAACGATGGTTTGAAAGATCTTTGCATTCTTAGAGACCAAATCTAGACGGGTTTCTCCCGGCTTTTGGTTAGCCCCGGCGGTTATGACGACCAGATCGGCATCGTGACAGTCCTCATAATCTCCGGCCCGGACACAAATGCGTGATCCGAAGGGAGAAGCGTGGTTTAAATCCATCGCATCCCCTTCCGCCTTTTTCTTGTTGATGTCAATCAGGACCAGTTCATTGGCCAATCCTTGATTCAACACCGCAAAAGCATAGCTGGATCCGACAAATCCGGTCCCGATCAAAGCGATTTTTCTTTTCATCGTACAACACTCCCCACTTCTGTTTCAGCTTAGTGGAACAGAAAGCTCAAAAGGTAGATAAAGATACAAGTCAGCAGCAGGAAGGAAAGGCTGACTTTTAACGACTTGCGGAACAAATCGGATTCCTGTCCCGCTTTGCCGACAGCTGCTGTGGCAATGGCCACGGATTGCGGACTCAACAGTTTTCCGATCACCCCCCCGCTGGTGTTTGCGGCGACCAACCACGCCGGGGATGCCCCGATTTGTTGTGCGGTCACCAGTTGCAAGTTGGCAAACAGGGCGTTGTTTGCAACGACCGACCCGGTCAGGAAAACGCCGAGCCATCCCAAAACCGGTGAGAAAAACGGGAAGAGCCCGCCGGTTTTGGCAAGGGTTAACCCCAAGGTGGAGGAGATGCCTGAATAATTGGCGACATATGCAAAGGAAAGCACAAAACCAATCGTGATCACCGGTTTCCACAGTTCCGACCATGTTTCCTTGACCAGTTGAATCGTCGTTTTCAGATCCACCCTGAACAACCAAAGGGTCAAAAGGACGGAGAAGAAAATGGCGGTTCCGGTGGAAGAGATCCAATCCAGTTTTAAGATGGCATCATAAGGAGTCAATTTTTCTGCAATGGGCGGTGCGATGAGAATCTTTTGATGCAATCCGGGAATGTTCAGATACGTGGTCAGAAAAGCCAGCGGCCCGCCGGGATCAAATAATTGCTTAAAACCATGGCTGCTCCACAGTCCGATGATTCCTGTTAAGATGTAAAACGGCGACCATGCTTTGACCACTTCCAAAAGGGTGACCTGCTTCGGCGGTGCGGATGGCACCCCATGTTGGAGTTGAAATGTTTTTTTCGGTTTCCAATGTCTCGACAAGAGAACTAACGCCCCCATGCTGATGAGCGATGAAGTGATATTGGCCAGTTCCGGGCCGATCCACGTCACGGTCAGATATTGTGTAAGTGTGTAGGAGCCGGCCACGGCCATCAGTGCCGGAAAGGTTTCTTTGATCCCCCGGAAGCGATCGATCATCCACACCATCAGAAACGGGACAAGGAAAGAGATGACAGGCAATTGGATGCCGAGAATTTTGGAGAGCGTCATTTTGTCGATGCCGGATACCTGACCGGCGACAATCACCGGAATTCCGATGGCTCCATAAGCCCCGGAGGCCGCATTGGCAATCAGGCAGAGAGAAGCGGCCTGCAAAGGTTTGAAACCGAGTTGCACCAACAGTGCAGCGGAGATGGCAATCGGAACCCCGAACCCGGCGGCTCCTTCCAAAAACGCGTTGAAGGAAAAACCGATCAGCAACAGTTGCAGACGCTGGTCTTGGGAAATGGCGATGATGCTGGACCGGATGACATCGAATTGGCCGGTCTTGACCGTGATTTTGTACAGCAAGACGGCGGTGATGACAATCCAGGCAATCGGCCACAACCCGTATGCAAAGCCAAAACCGGCGGCGCCGGCAGCCATCTGGACAGGCATGTGATAGAAAAGGATTGCAATCATCAACGCAATCAAGGTGGTATATACAGCCGCAATGTGGCCTTTTAAGCGTAACATTGTGAGAGATATCACAAAGAAGGCGATAGGAACGGCGGCAATCAGCGCCGACAGCCAAGGGCTATCAAATGGATGATAAGTTTGGGTCCACAGATTCATGGGGAACACCTCGTTCCAGTCAAAGTGGCCTGGTTTTCCATACAATAATGAATGGTTTCCAAAGAAAATCAATTTTATTCCAACGGCCTGCTGGTGACTGTTTCATGGGATGATGGATCCATCACCTACAGTATACTTCCGGAAGATGGGAAAAGAAATGGACATAATGTGAAAACTTTCGCATTAAGAAGCGAGGGGCTTAGATTTTCTCCTTCAAAAACCTTGTAATTACAATGTTTGTAGTGTGATTGAACAATGATTTTTTGTGAAATAATGAACATTAACTTACCCGAAGAAGTCAGAAAGGGAACCAAAATAAAAAGCCCGCCACCGGGCTTTTTCATGTTCCTGTTAAAATGTTTCATGATGGAGTACCTGTTCCATGGGAATCATTTCTTTGGCCGGCGGTTCATGGGCGGGATAACCCAGTCCCAAAATGGCAACAACACGGTAATCGCCGGGGATTTTCAAATGTTTGCGGGCATAATCCTCTCTTTTTTTCGATTCCGCTTCATCCTCGGAATGATAAACCGCTCCCCAAGCCGCTCCGAGCCCCAGGGACGCGGCAGTAAGCCATAAGTATCCCCCGGCGATGGAGGCGTCTTGCAACCAATATTTGCTGATCTTCGGATTGGAAATGATGGCGATTCCGGCTGATGCTTGTTGAAGCCATTTCATATAAGGAGTGGTTTCAGCCAATGCCGCCAATGTTTCTTTGTTTTGGATCACAATAAATTCACGGGAAGGCAAATTATTGCCGCTCGGGGCCAAATACAGCGATTGAAGCAAAGTGTTCATGGCTTCTCCGGGAATGGGATCCGGTCTGAATTTTGTGATTTCGCGTCGCTTTTTGATGGCAGACAGTACATCCATGGCGATGCCCCTTTCTCTAAATCCGTGTATTTGGATGGATATTTATTGTTTTCCCTTTCAATGTACAGCCAAAGCGATTCCACGTCAAATCGACGAACATTTTAGCCGGAATCGGATCTTGACGGATTGGTATAATAATTTGAAAACAGGAGGAGGGCCGGAAATGGTTTATCAATTGAAAATGAAACGGATCTATGAACCGCCTGCCCGCGAAGATGGGAAACGGATTTTGGTTGATCGCTTGTGGCCCCGCGGAGTCAAAAAAGAGCAAGCCCGTTTGGATGAATGGATGAAAGAGATTGCACCGAGTTCGGAGTTGCGCCGATGGTTTGGCCACCGGTCGGATCGGTTTGAGCAGTTTCGTGTGCTTTACCGGAAGGAGTTGGCGGCCGATCCCGGACGCAGACAATGGGTGGAGCGGATTTGCCGGTATTTGCAAGAAGATCATGTCACCCTCCTTTACGCAGCCAAAGATCCGATCCACAACCATGCCGCAGTTCTGCGGGAATGGGTGAAACAGCAATATTTGGACAACCCATAACCCAAATTTGTACAAAGAGGTTGGACAAAAATTGGGATGAAAACGTTTTCTCTTTCCCGCGTTTTTTCCTTATACTGAAGAAAGAAAGGGATGATCCATGCAACTCGATGAACGCTGTATTCGATTGCTTCGTGAAATTGCATCCCGCCCGGGCAGTTCATGGAGACAATTGCAGGAAAGGCTGGGGTTGTCCCGGCGCCAGATCACTTATGATTTGGAGAAGATCAATTCCTGGTTGAAAGAAGAAAACCTCCCGGCGATCCGGTATGTCCGGCAGCATGGATTTGTCATCCCTTCTTCATTGGAGGAATACTTGCAAAGATGGGATGCCGTCGAACACAAAAATTATGTTTGGACCGGCAATGAAAGAGTGAATATGCTCTTGCTCTCGCTTTTGATTGCAAGAGAACCGTGGTCGCTCGTCCATGTCTCCGGTTTACTGGACGTGAGCCGGAACACGGCATTGGCCGATCTGAAAGAAGCGAGGAAAAAGGCCCGCAAAGCCGGTGTGAATTTAATCTATTCACGGGCAGACGGGTATCGTTTTGCCGGCCCGGAATGGAAAAAAAGGAACTTGTTAAGGTGGCTTGTGATCGAGTGCATTCGCTGGGACAACGGCGAAATGCTTTTAAACGCCGTGTTGGATCAGGACACGGGGGTTTCCGGTGACCAGGTGTTAAATCAGTTGGAAGAGACGGAACAGCGGCTGGATATCCGTTATATGGATGAACATTTGAACCAGCTGAAGTATTTGCTGATGTTTTTAATCCGGAGGATCGAAGAGGGACACCGGGTCCGATGGCCGGAAAAGTGGGATGAAATCGCGAATACAAAAGCATTTGCCGCAGCCGGAAATCTGCTGAAAAAGTTGCTCCGTATCCCGCTTTCCGATCCGGTTTTCAGGCAGGAACAAGCTTATATCGCTTTGCTTTTGCTGTCGGGAAACATTTTTTCTCAGGCGGACCAGCCGATGCATGAATTGGCGGAAAAGATGATCAGGCGTTTTGAGCAAATCGGATGCCTTTATTTCTCGGAAAAGGAACAATTGGCTTCGATGATCGCCATGCATCTGGATCCGGCTTATTACCGGATTAAATACGGGCTGACACTGCCCAACCCTTTAAAGAACATTATTTTAGAAGAGCATGAAGCACTCCATTTCCTAGTGAAAAAATGTGCTGTTCCGTTTGAAGAAAAAGTGGGGAAACCCGTTCCGGAAGATGAATTGGCTTACCTCACCATGCATTTTGGGGGCTGGCTCCGGCGGCAGGGGTTGGAATTGACCAACCGGCCTAAGGCGGTGGTGGTTTGCCCTAACGGCATTGCCATCTCCAATTTGCTGACCCACGGTCTCAGGGATTTGTTCCCGGATATCCTGTTTTTGGATGCGGTGACAGTGAGGGAGTTCTTTTCCAAACGTTATCCGTGTGACTTGGTTTTTTCCACGGTGTACTTGCGGACTCAGGCCAAATTGTTTTTGATTCCGCCGATTCTGACCCAGGAAGAAAAGATGCGTTTAAGAAGTGAAGTTTCAAGGGAAATTTACGGTTTTTCCACGAATGAGGAGCAGATCTTGAACATCATTGAGCAGTACGCGGACATTCATGACCGGGCTGGTTTGTCCAAAGCATTGGCTTCGCTGTTCGCGCAAAACCATTTCGCTCCTTCATCAATAAAGGAGAGTCAGAAACCGATGTTGAACGAATTAATCACCGAACAGACGATTCAACTGGCCAAGAAGGCCGATTCATGGGAAGACGCCATCCGGCTGGCTGCAAAGCCTCTGGTCCAAAAAGGCTGTGTAAAAGAACAATATGTCCAAGCCATGATTGATTCGATTCATGAATTGGGACCTTATGTCGTGTTGGCACCGAAAGTGGCCATTCCTCATGCACGGCCGGATGACGGAGTTCATCAACTGTCGATGAGTTTTTTGCGATTGGAAGAAGGGGTGCTTTTTCCGCAACAGAAAAAGGTGCATTTGCTCTTTGTGCTGGCGGCGGTGGACAGTGAATCCCATTTGCTGGCGCTTGCACAACTGTCGGAAATGTTATCCGATGAAGCGGAGATCGAGAAGCTCATCCAAGCACAAACCCCGGAAGAAGTTTTGCAGATGATTCACCAATATTCGAAAGGAGATGGCGTATCATGAAAATCCTGGTGGTATGCGGAAACGGACTGGGCAGCAGTTTTATCATGGAACTGAACGTCAAAAAAGCATTGAATGAATTGGGTAAAGAAGCGGAAGTGGGGCATACTGATCTGGCGACGGCCCGCTCGGAAGAGGCCGATCTTTATATCGGAGCGCAGGATATCATTACGCAACTGGATGATGGCACCCGCAACATTGTCGCGCTGGAAAACGTAATGAATCTCGAGGAAATCAAAACCAAAATCGCTCCTTATCTCGATTGACATTTTGGACAGGAAGTTGGCGATGGAAATGGAATTTTTAAATGTTTTTCTCGATATTTTGGCAACGCCTGCAATCCTTGTCGGCGTGTTTGCCTTGATCGGTTTGCTGCTTCAGAAAAAAGAGGTTTCTCAAGTCATTTCGGGAACGCTGAAAACGGTGCTCGGCTTTATTCTGATTACCGCCGGCGGCAATGTCATCATCAGTTCGCTGGATGTGTTCGGTAAAATGTTCAACCGTGCCTTCTCCATTTCGGGGGTCATTCCGAACAATGAAGCCATTGTGGCCGTTGCTCAAAGCACATTTGGGACGCAAACGGCTTTGATCATGGTTTTCGGAATGGTCATGAACCTGGTTTTGGCCCGGTTTACCCCGCTTAAATTTGTCTTTCTCACCGGACACCATACCTTGTTTATGGCTTGTCTGATTGCGGTGATTCTGTCCACGGCCGGATTGAAAGGGGCCCTGTTGGTGATTGTCGGTTCTGTGATTCTGGGGATTTTGATGGTGGTTTCGCCTGCGATTTTGTTCCCGTATGTCCGTAAAATCACGGGTTCCGACGATTTTGCCGTGGGGCATTTTGGTTCCGTGGGCTATTTGGTGGCAGGCGCCGTCGGAAAATGGACCGGGGACCCGTCAAAATCAACCGAATCGATCAAAGTGCCAAAGCAGCTGGGCTTTTTAAGGGACACGTCAGTGGCCGTTTCCCTGACCATGGCGATCCTGTTTATTGTGGTGGCGCTCTTCACCGGATCGGGGTATATAGAGTCGCAGCTTTCTGACGGACAAAACTATTTGGTGTATTCCCTGATTCAGGCTGTCACCTTTGCGGCCGGGGTCTATGTGGTGTTGGCCGGGGTGCGGATGTTGATCGGCGAAATTGTCCCCGCTTTCAAAGGATTTGCTGAAAAACTGGTGCCGGATGCCAAGCCGGCTCTGGATTGTCCGACGGTGTTCCCGTTTGCACCCAATGCCGTGATTATCGGCTTTTTATCCAGCTTTGTTGCGGGATTGGTCAGCATGTTTGTGTTGCCGCTGTTCGGCCTGCGGGTGATTGTTCCGGGACTTGTCCCCCATTTCTTTACCGGAGCGACCGCAGGGGTGTTTGGAAATGCGACCGGCGGGCGCCGCGGGGCAATCTTGGGCGCGTTTGCCAATGGACTCATCATCAGCTTTTTGCCGGCTCTGTTGTTGCCGGCGTTGGGGGACTTGGGATTCCGTGAAACCACATTTGGGGATGCCGACTTTGGCGTCGTCGGACTCATTTTGAGTTTCTTGGCAGATTTCTTTTCATAAAGGAAATATTTTAAAGGGATGCCGGTGGTTTTGGGCCGGCATCCCTTTATTGCGCAAAAAAGAAGCAACGTGGGGAAAATTGCTTATTCACAAAATATACACGAGTTTTTCGTATTGATTATTATACATTTAATGATTAAAATTTATATTAATGGAATCCGGAGATTTTTCCTTTAAAAAATAAAAATTGTCATAGCAGGATGTTCATTCCTTGTCTTTGGATGCAGGAACATACATAATTCACATGATGGAGTCAAAAGGCGTGAAGTATTTCAAAATGTGGAAATTGCTGCAAAAATGAGTCGATCGTTTTATGAGGGGGAATCATTTCATTCCCCCCTTTCGGTTTCTTGAAAAGAAAGGAGGGAACGGCGGTTGAGTGTGATTGTCACTGTGATTTACGGTTCCGACGAAAAAAAGGACTGGGTGGATCTGGAACTTCCCACCGATGTCCCGGTCGGAGAGTTGATTCCAATCATGGTTGAAGCGCTTGAAGAACATCTGCAAAACATACAGGACCGGTTTGTTTTGGAAATCAAAAACAAAAACAGCGTTTGGGAAAAAATGGATGAAACAAAGGCGCTTCAAAACTATGGAGTCATGGACGGGTTTTATCTCCGGATTCAAAGAAAGCCGTTGGAAGAAGAAAAACATGACGATCTGGTCGAACAGCTGGGCTTGATTGAAAAAGAAGAGATCAAGGGGATTCTTGAAACTTGGAAGACCGATGGTTAAACCGGTAAAGGAGAGAAAGTGATGAGCATTATTTTTCAGAGATCGCCGAGGATCAAGGAAGAGATGCCCCGGGAAGTCATTGAGATCAGCGAACCGCCCAAAAAGCCGACGGCCCCGACTTTTTCTTACGTGCAATTAATCTTCCCCATTCTCATGACCTGTACCACCATCGGGTTGTATATTTACATGATTTCATCGGGGAAATTGGGCAATTCCAGTTGGTATATGTTTTCGATCATCTCTTCCGTTATGATGGCTTTTTCGTATATCATTCCGTTTTTCACTTATTTGTCCAACAAAAGGAAGTACAAACAAGACTTGGTCGAACGGGAGAGGAAATACCGGAATCTCTTGAAAAAATACCAAGAGGATCTGGAACAAAAGGAAAACCGGCAAGCGGAACTGCTCCGGAAATGGAATCCTTCGCCGCATGAATGCCTGAGAAGAATGCAGCGGAGAGACAGTTCCTTGTGGGAACGTTCGCCGCATGACAGCGATTTTTTGTCTTTGCGGTTGGGAAATGGCGATGTGCCGTCCACGCTGACGATCGTGGCGCCGAAACAGGATGAATACGAGCGGGAACCGCTCATCGATGAGGCCAAAGAACTGGAAAAAGAATACGGTCTCTTGGAGGACGTCCCGGTGTTGCTCCCGTTGAACAAACGGCAAGTGGTGGGGGTTGTCGGAGACCGGGATTCGATTTTAAGCACCTTCCGCAACCTGATCATTCAAATCGTGACGCACCATTCTCCGGATGAAGTGAAAATCGTCTCTTTTTATAACGAGGAAGAGGCCGATCGCTGGGATTGGATCCGGTGGTTTCCTCATGTTTGGGATGACCAGCGCCAAGTGCGGTACTTGGCATCCAATTATGAAGAAGCGCGGGAACTGGTGGATCACTTGTATGAAGTTTTGCGCCGCCGGAAACGGAACAAAAACCGGGAAATGATGGGGATGGAACTCCCTTATTATGTTTTTCTCATTTCCGACCCCGGTTTGTTGGAAGATGAAGCAATCCTGCCTTTGATTTTGAAAGAGCCGGATTTGGTCGGTGCGCGTACCTTGTTGCTTGCCGACTCCAAAGAAGTTTTGCCCATGCAATGTCAGGCCGTGCTTGAAGTGCATGAGGGAGGCGGCATCCTGAAAGAGACGAACTATACCAAGGTCGAAAAAGAAGAGGACAAATGGGAATACAAGTTTTATCCGGATCATGTTTCGTTGGAAATTGCGGATTTGTCCGCGCGGGCATTGGCTCCGGTCCGTCTGAAAGCCAACCGTTCCAATCAAATCCCACAATTGCTGACTTTGTTCGACTTGTTGGAAGTTGAGAAGATGGAGGAAATGGATGTCAAGCGCCTCTGGGAGCGGAACCGTTTCCCCAACACGTTGCCGGTTGCGGTGGGAATGAGCGCCGGCGGGAAGAAAGTCCGCTTGAACATTCACGATAAGATCGAGCGGCAAGGACACGGTCCGCACGGGCTGATCGCCGGTACGACCGGTTCGGGAAAAAGTGAAGTGATTCAGGCTTTGATCGCGGCACAAGCGTTGAAATATCATCCGCATGATATCGCTTATCTGTTGATTGACTATAAAGGGGGCGGGATGTCCAATATTTTTGAAAATCTCCCGCACTTGGCCGGCGTGATTACCAACTTGGACGGAAATCTCATTGAAAGGGCCAAGATTTCGTTAAAAGCGGAATTGATGAGGCGCGAACGGATTTTTAAAGAGGCAGGCAACATTCAGCATATCGATGAGTATTTAAGATCGGGCTATGCCGAAGAAAATCCGCTTCCGCATTTGGTGATTATTATCGACGAATTTGCGGAGTTGAAAAAAGAGCAACCCGAATTCATGAATGAATTGATCTCGATTGCGGCTAAAGGAAGAACCTTGGGGGTTCACTTGATTTTGGCCACGCAAAAACCGGCAGGGGTTGTGGATGACAAGATTTGGAGTAACGCCCGTTTCCGCATTTGTTTGCGGGTGCAAGATGAAGCAGACAGCCGTGAAATGTTGAAAATCCCGGATGCTGCCTGGATCACCAACCCGGGACGCGGTTATTTCCAAGTGGGAAGCAATGAGTTGTTGGAATTGGTTCAATTTGCATGGAGCGGTGCTCCTTATCGCCCGGGTTCTTCGCAAAATCAAGAAGCATCCATCAAGGAAGTGCTCTTGACTGGAAGAAGAGTGGACCGCACCAAACGGACATTGTCCGTGAAGAAGAAGAAAAAAGAAGGAAGAACACAAAAACAATTGGATGTGCTGGTGGATTATTTGGCCGAACAAGCCAAAGAGATGGGGATCGAACCGGTTGGCGGCCCATGGCTCCCGCCTTTGCCCAAACAGCTCTTCTTGGAAGAGTTGCGCGGGGAAAATGCGCCCGGTTGGGACGGGAAAACCTGGCAGCCGACAGAAAACTGGCTGGAACCGGCAGTCGGTTTGTTTGACGACCCGGAAAACCAAAATCAGGATACGTTGCGCATTCCGCTGAACGAAGGACATTTGCCGGTATACGGCATGCCGGGAACCGGTAAAACCACGTTTGTGCAAAACCTGCTGATGTCACTGGCTCTGGAACATTCGCCGGATGATGTGCATATGTACGTCTTGGATTTCGGGCGCATGTTCCGTGATTTGGCAAACCTCCCGCATATGGGAGCCATCATTCAGGATGACGAACCGGACCGGGTGAAACGCTTGTTCCGTTACCTGACGCAGGAAATGGAGCGCCGGCGGGAAAAAATCGTTGAATCCGGTGCGAAAACCTTCCAAGCTTACCGCAAGTCGGCATCGGAAAAAATTCCGGCCATCATCGTGGTGCTGGACGGGTATGTCAGCTTCAAGTCGACGTATGAGGAAGAACATCATCAATTGGAGAAATTGCTCCGTACCGGTGTGGGCTTCGGGATCCACTTCATTGTCACCATGAACCAATTGACCGACATGTTTGACCGGGTGAGAAACAACTTCTCCCTGGGGGTTTCCTTTGAACTGGCGGACCCGAGCGATTATTACTATGCGGTGGGCCGTTTAAGAACACCGCCGGTCAGTTTGCCGGAAGGACGCGGGTTTGTCAAAGGACAAGTGCCTCCGCTGGAATTCCAAAGCGCACTTCCGTCCGAAGGTGCGGATGAAATCGAGCGGTCCCGGACATTGCGGGAGAAAGCACAGCTCCTTTCGGATGCTTGGACCGGAAAACGTCCGAAAGAAATTGGTTCTCTGCCGGAAGTGGTGGAACTGCAAGAGCTGATTGTCAAACATGAAGAGAACAAGACTTCCTTGAATCCGTTGGAAGCGCCGGTGGCCATCTCCATGGATGATTTGACCCCATTTTATGTCAGTTTGAAGGACGGTCCTTACTTTGTGGTCGGAAGCCCGGTGGAAGGCGGGAAAACGTCTTTCTTGCAAACATGGATGTTGTCCCTTTCCTATTTTTATTCACCGGATGAAATCGAATTTTATTTAGTGGACTTCCGCCTCGGGGATCAAGGGCTGGCCATGGTGACCGGACTTCCGCATGTGAAGGGATATGCCACTGATGAAGAGGAACTGAAGGAAGTCTTAAAGCAAATTGATGAGAAATTGAGCAAGCGCGTGAAACCGAAAGGGTTTGAAGCCGTTTTGGCTGCCGCCAATGAAAAGAAAGAGGAAGGCCCGGCGATTGTACTGGTGATCGACGATGCCGATTACTTCAGCAAACGGATGAATAACTTTGATCTTCAAAATCAGCTGAACCAAATTGCAACGCAGGGACGGAGCAAAAACTTCTACATCATCATCTCCGGAACTCCTTCAAACTTCCCGTACAGCAGTGATAACTGGCTGGCGGAAGTGAAATCCATGGAAACCGGGTTTTTGTTTGCAAGTCTGGAACCGAACGATTTGTCGTTCTTCAAGATTCCGACATCGGAGTCGAGGGCTTATTCCATGGGGCCGGTTCAGCAAAGCTTGCGGGCCGGTGAAGGGTATTTTGCAAAACGGCGTTACACCAAAGTGAAAGGAGCGCTTCCTTATTCAGGGGAATGGACGCCGGTTACTTGGACGGAACGGATAAAACAGCGTTGGCCGTCCGTTGAAAAAAGCCCGTCTGAAAGTGTTGATGAACATAATTAACTACTTTTCATATAAAAAACAAAAGGAAGAATATTGCTATAACAATAATTTTTGTATATAATTTCAATGTATATATTTTGGCATTCATGAAAGGAGTTTTACGGAATGGCTCAAATTCAAATTGATCCGGATCACGTGGAACAAGTTGCAAAACAATTCCAAGCAAAACGTCAAGAAAGCGAACAAATCATCCAACACTTGAAAAGCCAAATCACCGGCCTTGAAGGTCAATGGAAAGGTATGACCAAAGAACGTTTCTTCTCCGATTTCCAAGAAGCTGAACAAAACATGAAAAACTTCACCTTGCTCTTGGAAAACATTTCAACCGCATTGACCCAAATCGCCACCAAATTCCGTCAAACCGACCAAGCTTAATGGGATTTGGGACAGGCAGATCCGATTTCCATCGGATCTGCTTTTTTTATGCAATTAAAAAACCTCCGGCAATACCGGAGGCTTTCATTCTTTCTTGGGAGAATCCGGCTGGTGATAGATGCCTTCCATCTCCCATAAGGATTCCATGTTTTTCAGGTGGCGGGTGACTTCGGCTTTGTTCATCCGTGCGGCCGCCGTCAGAAGTGCGTTGATCAAGCTTAACGGGGCAACAAAGGAGTCCAGAAACGACGGCAGGTTGCTCGCGGCCACCAAACACAAATCCGAAACGCCGGCCAATGGGGAGCTGTGTGCGTCCGTAATGGCCAAGGTCGGCACGTTTCTTTTCCTGACGAATTGCATGGCTTGGATCGTTCGCGAGGTGTAACGGGGAAAACTGATGCCAATCACCAGGTCTTTTTCCGTCAGGGTGGACAATTTTTCAAACATGGTGTCCGATTCGGTGATCAACTCTGCATGCTTTTTTAACAGTTGCAAGTAGAAGGTGAGAAAAAAGCCCAATGAGTGGGAACTGCGGAGAGCGACCACCGTGATGGTATCAGCTTGATGGATTTGTTTGGCCGCCTCACCGAAGACTTTGGCATCCAGCATTTGAATTGTTTGGTTGAGATTAGCGATGTCGTCGTTCAGGATTTCATAAGCGATCCGCTGCTCCTCGGGATAAATGTCACCGGCCAGATCCAATCTCTCCACGGTGGTGATCCGTTTTCGCAGTTGCTCTTGCAAACTGTGCTGCATATCGGTGAATCCGGAATAGCCGAGGAAAGTGGAGAAGCGGATAATTGTGGCTTCCCCCACTCCCGCCCGTTCTGCCAGTTTGGCCGTGGTCAAAAAAGCGGCAGTATCCGGATTGTTTTCGATATAGCGGGCGATTTTGCGCTGGGCTTTGCTCATCTGACTGCTCTTCTGGCGAATTCTTTGAAAAATGTCCGATTGTTTTGTCAAACCATCATCTCCTGTTTGATCAGTTTCAAAACCCCCTTTTCAAATTGTTCCAGGGTTTCATCCATGATTTCCGGGGTGTGTGCCACGGAGGTGGAAAAGCGGTTCAGGGGTTTTACATAAATCCCCTGTTCCAATAAGAAACCATCCAATTTTTTGCGTAAGTCACGATTGGAGTTTAACACATCGTAAACTTGTCGGACAGGACGGTCGGTAAACACCAGATTAAAGATGCTGCCCATCCCCACCGTTTTGCCGTTGAGACCGTGGCGGTTCAAGATTTCCTCCATTCCGCTCCGCAAACGCAAAGTATTCTCTTCCAAAGCTGAATAAACACTCTGGTTTTCCAAAAGTTGCAGCGTGGCCCATCCGGCTGCAAGGGTTAAGGGATGACCGTTGTGTGTCCCGCTGTGAAACAAAGGTTTTTCACCGGCATTACCCGATTCCATGGACAAGATGTCCGTTCCACGGGTGGGGGAGCATAAATCCAGGATGTCTTTTCGTCCCCCGACCACGCCGACCGGAAAACCGCCGCCCAACACTTTGCCCAGTGTGGTCAGATCGGGGGAGACCCCGTAATAGCCTTGCGCTCCCGCCAAGCTGACGCGAAAACCGGTTTTGATCTCATCAAAGATGAGCACCATGTTCCACTCCCGGGTCACTTCCCGGAGACCTTTTAAAAATTCCGGATCCGGCGGGATGTATCCGGCTTGAACCGGTTCCAGGATCACGGCACCGATCTCCGCGTGATGCTTCCGGAGAAATTCGGCGGTCCGATCCAGATCATTAAAAGGGAGAACCAGTGTGTTCGCCACAATGTCTTCAGACAATCCGTAAGAATCGGAGGTGGTGACGGGCATGGCATCGGAAACGGAGTTCGAGGGATGGACATTGATCAAAACTTGGTCGAAACTGCCGTGATAATGCCCGTCAAACTTGACGATTTTCTTTTTGCCGGTCCATGCGGTTGCCAGCCGGATGGCCAAAAGGGTTGCTTCCATCCCGGAATGGGTATAGCGGACTTTCTCAATTCCGGGATACAGGTCAGCCAGGTGTTTGGCCATTTTTTGTTCCAAAGCGTGGGGGGTTCCAAACGAAGTGGTTCCCCATTGGTTCAAAACCGTTTGGATCGCACGGTTGACGGCCGGATGACCGTGTCCCAAAACAAGGGCTCCGTAACATAAGTTGTAGTCAATATAACGGTTTTTGTCTATATCCCATACATAAGCCCCGTCAGCTTTTTCCATCATGATCGGATAAGGTGAAAAATATTTGATATTGGCGGTCACACCCCCGGGCAACCATTCGCAAGCTTCTTGATAAGCCCGGGCGGAGCCGGAAGTTTGTTTTACAAAGGAAGAAGTGAACATCACGTGCACCTCGCTCAGAAATATTTACTCCATATAAATTAATAAAAAGAGTATATACTCCATTTTTCATACAATGGAGCACTTGTAAAACCGGAAGAAGAACGAAAAGGAGTGGGAAATCCGGTAAAAACGGCGTTTTGATCCGGAAAACTCCTGCTGTCTTTGGATTCTGCACAAAAAAACATGTCTTGCCGACATGTGGAGGGATCGCATTATTCAATTTGCCGGTTTAAATATTCCTGCAGAATGATTTCCAGCTGTCTTCCTGCCGGCATCCGCCAGTCTTTTTGCATCCGGGCGGCGGCTTCCAAAACGTTGGTCAGCAACACGCCCGCGGATTGCAATTGCTGGCTGACCATCCATATGCCGCCGGCGGTATGGGAGCAGGAAACGTCCATCAGGGCGTAAGAGGTGTAACCGTGTTGGACGGCAGTGGCGGCCGGCAGGGTTAAACTGATCTCTGCAATGGCTCCGGCCCAGAAAAGGTTTCTTTTTCCGGCTTGCCGGATGGTGCCGGTAAAACAGGAGTCATCCCAGGGGTTGACGGTGGTACGGGAAATGATGACGGGTTTGGAATGCAGTTTTCTCCATTCGGGGATGAGCGAGGCATCCGATAACCCCAAGCTGCCATAGGTCATGATGACAGGCAGATGGAACAGGTTGATCACTTGGATCAAGGTTTTCAGGTTGTCCCGGATCTGTGTGTTTTCCGGAACCAAAGGCTCAAGATAGTCGTTTAAGATCACCAGGCTGTTTTTCGGATCCGGCATTTCGGTTTGCCGGTTGAAACCGTTCCGGTTTACCGGCTTAGGCCTGCCCGTCCTGAAAAACGGCTGATTCTCATAGTGCACTTCATGATGAACTTCATGATGGACTTCGGTAAACCGGTTTCCATCTCGGGTGGTGGAGGTGGTTGAATGCTTTGGATACATAGAGATCCCCTTTGCCTCAGGATGTTCATTTATATGTATGCAACAGCCGGCAAAAAAGCAACGCATCGGATGGTCCCTGACGCAATCAACCGGATAAAAAATCATTTTTTTAATGTATTTTGACAAAAATGAAACATTTTTTCGGTATATTATATATTGTCCTACTGATACGAAAAGGGGGAATGATCATGAAACGTTATTGGTCTGTCGTGATGGCTTTTGTCTTCATTTTCTCCATTTCTTTGTCCCAACCGGTTTTTTCCGCGCCGGATTTGTCAGTCCAACCTTCCGTAACGTATGAAGCTGAAGCGGCGGACACTGTCGTGACGGTTTCTGCAAAGATTGCGGAGCTTCGCGGATATGATTCGGATTATGAACATCAACAAATTCTGGTGAATAATATCAATGTGTTGGATATTGAAAATGGAAATGCAAGTGACATTCCCAGCCGGGCGTTTGTCGCGATTCGCATCGATGAATCGGGAATCGGCAGTGAAATCCCCAATCTTCGCGTCGGGGCTTCGATCGTGATCAAAGGGGAATTCATTCCGGAGGATGAAGCGTATAAAACGCCGGATAACTGCTGTGATGCCGTCATTCATTTCACCCATGACCCGGTCGGATATGTTCAATATGACGGGGTGACTTACCGCTAAGCCTGAAAGAAACCGTTTGTTAGACAATTTTTTAAATCAATCAATCCGATTTTCGGGAGGATGGTATGTCCCGTTTCAGGGAATATTGTCCTCCCGTTTTTCACATTCATGATACTCTGTATGTGATAAATTATTTGAATCATGAACGGAAAGGAATTCACTGAGGCCTTCCCAAAACGTTGAAAGGATTCTTGCTGAGTGAAGAAACAAAAAAGGACATAACACACAGGCACTGTATGCCACCTGTTATGTCCTTGCATCGGGTTTCTCTTTTTGGCTGAGGTTGGTTTCTTTTTAGAAAATAAGGAGTTTAATAAACAAAATCGCGGCAAACGGAATAAAAAAGGGGAAGAAAAAAGATGCCTTCAGTTGTGAGTCTCTGCTTTTTCTGAGTGGTTTGAAGTAGATGCCGCCCTTGCTTACCCCGGTGATCATACCGGTGATGGTGTGTCCGCTGATCAGTTTGATCCGCACGATTTTCCCCTTGTACAAACGGCTTTTCTTTAACCAATGTTTTTTGGCGGGCATAGAATCTCTCTCCTTTCTTTTCTTTATCATCATATGGAAAAAAGGAGAGACAGACAGGGCGTGTACCTTTGTGCAGGAAGAAAAAGGGATGCATCATTTTAACGAAGAATATCTTTTTTAAGAACACAGCAGGATTTTTCCGGAAAGGATGACACACGTGAAGGATTCTCAACTGAAACAGCTCCGGCTTTTTGCTTTTCCTTATGCAGGCGGCTCGGCAAATATTTATCATGACTTGAAATCATATTTGCCGGCGGAAGTCGACTTTTGCCCGGTGGAATTGCCGGGACGCGGACGCCGGTTGACCGAACCGCTTTGTGAGGATATGGCTTGCCTGGTGGAAGATGTTTGCCGGCAAATCAAGGGACAACCCAATCTCCCTTTTGCATTTTTTGGATATAGCATGGGGGCATTGCTCGCTTATGAGTTGGCCGTCCGGTTTCAAAAAGAAGGAAAACCCCCGGTTGCGCTTTATGCAGCGGCCTGCCGTGCGCCGCATTTGCCGCGCCGGGAGCAGAACCCCGGCGATTTGTCTGATGATGAAGCATTGATCAAAAAACTGCGCGAATTAAACGGGACACCGGAAGAAGTCTGGCAAAATCCGGAGTTACTGGAGATTGTGTTACCGATTTTGCGCGCTGATTTTTCGGTGGTCAGCCGCTATGTTCATAAACCGGCAGCTCCCCTTTCGTGTCCGGTCATTGCTTTTGGAGGCGAGCGGGACCCGGATGTTTCCGAAGAAGCACTGCTTGAGTGGGAACGGCATTCGAACGGTTCGTTCCGCCATTACATCTATCCGGGAGACCATTTTTTTATCCATGGAAACAAAGATGACTTTTTCAAGACGTTGAGCCGGGAACTGAATCGCGTCATCAAGGAGAAAGTAAAAGGATAAAGGAGCGGTTGTCGTTGCAAAAGCAGGACTCATGGATCCCCGGGAGGGTCTGGGTTTATCAAACGCCGGTATCAGCGGCGGTCCCGGAGCTTGCCGTTCTGTTGAATCATACCGAATTAAAACGGTTTCGTTCATACCAAAAGGAAGAAGATCAAAAACGGTCGCTTTTGTCTTTTGCTTTGCTGCGTTTGTTGTTGTCCCGGATCACCGGGAAAGATCCGCGAAAGATAAAGATTTCCCGGGATTGTCCTTCTTGCGGAAAGCCCCACGGTAAGCCGCGGGTGACAGATGAAGGACCCGTTGAAGTGAATATTTCACATTCAGGCAAATGGGTGCTGACCGCCATTGCCTTTCACACTCCGGTCGGCATCGACATTGAACAAATCCATCCCGAACTGGTTGAAAGTGAGATGGTGAAAAGGGTGCTTTCCGCAGAGGAAATGAGCGAATGGGAGAAATTACCCCCGGGGGAAAGAAAAGAGGCATTTTACCGGTACTGGACATGGAAAGAAGCGATCTTGAAAGCGACCGGAGAAGGGTTGGCGGTTCCGATGACCCGCTTGACGGTGACCAACCGGGATGGTTCCCCGCAGTTAACCCGGTGGGAAGGCCGTGAAGACCGGGTCGGTCATATCCGTTGTCACCCGCTGGAAGTGGATCCGCAATATGCCGCTTGTCTGGCCGTGATCGGACGCGCTGAAGAAGTTCTTCTCAGGCAAGGGGAAGAAATCATACAAGCATGGTTAAAAAATCAAAACGCATGGACTGCCCGTTGATTTTCGCGGGCTTTTTTATCATGAAGAGAATTTCCCGGACATGGAACATGAAGAAATCGCTGGATTGGCAGGGATGATGATGGAGTGGATACAAATCGGGCCCATGTTGCTTCGCTTGGAGTGGCTTGTGTTTTTTGTGGGCGGAGGTTTGGGAATGGCATTGTCAAGATGGTTGGCGATCAAGAAGAAATTGGAGCCGGCTTGGGATTTGGATATTATTTGGATATTATCCTCCAGGCGATTGCCATGGGAATGTTGGTTTGGAAATTAAGTGCGGTGATCTTGGAACCTTCATTGTTTTTAAAATATCATTGGACCATTGTTTACTTGCCTCCTTCCGGAAACGGGGATTGGTTGGGGGTATTGATTGCACTTGTCTATTTGGGAATTTATTTTTTCCGGTTGAAAAAACGGATGCGCCGTGGATGTTTGGACCTGTCCGGTATTTTGATGGGAGTCGTACTGGCGGTGAATCAATGGATCCGCGTCTTTTGGGATGGGGATTGGAGCCTTCAGTGGATTCATTTGCCGGCGGCGGTCCTGCACAGCATGATTTTGTACTGGCTTTGGAGGCAGGGGCAGAGAAAAATGGGAACGGGAGAAGTGTTTGCTGATTTTTTGGCTTTTTCCGGATTGGTTTTGTTCGCTGGTTCCTTTCCGGTGTTTTACCCGGATCCCGGGCTGTTTTTTGTAAAAACCGAATGGCTGGGCTTTTTCATGACCATTGCCGGACTCATTTTATACTTCATGCTCGATCAAGACAAAGGGGAAAACCGCTTGTAAGACATTGTGCGAAAATGACACGGCCCGGCCCGTTCATCCGGATAATCGGGAAGGATGTGTTGGTTTCGGAAAAAGTTTGATCGTTCAGGGTGATTTAATTTCGCAATGAATGATTTTATTTTAATTGTTGATAAAATAAAGTATTTATGTTATCCTGAAAAAAACGATATCTCGTTTTTCAGGGGGAGTCTGTCACCGGCAGGCTCCCTTTATTCTTTTTGACTTAATTTTTAAAAAACTTGAGGGGTGAGGTGGAGAAACCATGTTTTTTGTCCAATTGCTGCTTATTTTGGTTGCAACAAAATTGGCAGGCGATTTGAGCACCCGGATCGGACAGCCGGCCGTTTTGGGGAAATTGATCATCGGTGTGATTTTGGGACCGGCGGTGCTGGGATGGATTGAAGAGAGCGAAATGATCCATCAAATGAGCGAAATCGGTGTGCTCTTGTTAATGTTCTTGGCCGGTCTGGAAACCGATATTCATGAGTTGAACAAAAGCCGCACCTCTTCTCTTGCCGTGGCGGTGGGGGGAGTGATTCTCCCGTTGGTCGGAGGATATCTGATTGGAACCTGGTTCGGGATGGAACCGTTTACCTCTTGGTTTTTAGGTGCGCTGTTTTCGGCAACTTCGGTCAGCATCACGGTTCAGACGTTGCGGGATCTTGGAAAGTTGCAAACCAAAGAAAGTGTTACCATATTGGGCGCGGCCATTGCCGATGATGTCATTGTGGTGGTGCTGCTGGCCTTTTTGATGAGTTTTTCCGGATTGCAGGATGTCAGTCTCGGATTGGTGATCGGTCAAAAAATCTTGTTCTTTGCCCTGATTATCTTGCTGGGATGGAAAGTCGTTCCGTGGGCCATGAAATGGATGACCCGCATTCGCGCATCCGAAATTGTGGTCAGTTCCGCATTGATTATTTGCTTCGCCTTTGCCTTTATGGCGGAAGAAATGGGTGTTGCCGGAATCATTGGCTCTTTTGCGGCCGGCCTTTCTCTGTCGCAAACCAAAGTACGCCATGAAATTGAGGAAAAATTGAATCCGATTGCTTATTCCGTGTTTGTTCCGATCTTCTTTGTGAGCATCGGCTTGCCGGTGACGTTTGACGGGCTCGGCAATCAAATCGGACTGATTGTGACGCTTTCCATCATGGCTGTTTTGTCCAAATGGATCGGTTGCGGACTGGGAGCCCGTTTGACCGGATTTAACACCGCTTCTTCCATCAGCATTGGTTCCGGCATGATTTCACGCGGGGAAGTGGCTTTGATCATTGCGTCCCTCGGATTGAGTCAGCATCTGTTGCCCGCCGAATGGTATACATCCACGATTTTGGTTGTGATTTTGACCACCATCATCACACCGCCGTTGTTGAAAATCACCTTCCAGAAAATGACGCCTTCCAAAAAAGAGAAACCCCGGCAAGAAGCACTTGCTTCCAAATGAAAATCCCATGTCAGGCCCCTTGATCCGGTAAGGAACAGAGGGGCTTTTTTATGCCAAATGGATGATGGAATTTTTAAATAAATAATTTTCAAAAAAGTTAACTTTTACATAAATAAATATGTTATATTTTTGAATATATATTATTTATTCAATAATCAGACAAATAATTTTGAAGGAGGTTTATTCATTGTCAGAAAACAAGAAGGTTGACAGAATGGCCTCAACGCATCCGGATTGGGAGGAAATTTCCCGCTCACCGGAGTTTCGCGAGCTGATGCAAAAGAAACGGCGGTTTATCATTTCAGCCACGCTCTTTTTTGCTCTCTATTATTTTGCCCTGCCTTTTTTCACCGGTTATTTTGAGTTTCTCAACACTCCGTTGATCGGTTCCATCAATGGAGCCTATCTGTTTGCCATCTCCCAATTCTTTATGGCTTGGATCCTGGCTATATTATATGTTCGTCATTCCAACCAAACTGATCAATTGATACAGCGCCTGATCGAGAAGAAGAGGAGGGAAGTTTCGTGAACACAACCGCATTTTCGCTGTTTTTGGTGATTGTGTTGTTGACGCTTTTGGTCACCTATTGGGCCGCCAAAAGGACACAGACCACCACGGATTTTTATGCGGCGGGCCGGTCGATCAAGGGATGGCAAAACGGGATTGCCATTGCCGGGGATTACATGAGTGCTGCCTCTTTCCTCGGAATTGCCGGGTTGATTGCTTTGGGAGGTTTTGACGGGTTTCTTTATTCGGTCGGCTGGTTGGTCGCCTATCTGGTTGTGTTGATCATCGTTGCCGAACCCCTCCGGAACTCCGGCCGGTACACCTTGGCGGACATGCTGGCCTACCGCATGAGGGCAAAGCCGGTCCGTTCCGCAGCAGCGCTGAGCACTTTGGCGATCTCCACCTTTTATATGATTGCCCAACTGGTCGGGGCAGGCGGGATCATCAAGTTATTGCTCGGGATCGATTTTGAGGTGTCGATTATCATTATCGGGGTTTTGATGATTTTGTACGTGGCATTTGGCGGGATGCTGGCCACCACTTGGGTGCAGATCATCAAAGCGGTCTTGTTGATGGCGGGAACGGTTTTGCTCAGCTTCTGGGTGCTTGCCCGGTTTGATTTCAGCATGGTGGAGATGTTTAATCAAGTTTCGGACAAGCTCGGGCAAAGGTTTCTTGAGCCGGGACTGTTGTACACCAATCCGTTGGACAACATTTCATTGGGACTGGCCCTTTTGGCCGGGACGGCAGGCCTTCCCCACATTTTGATCCGTTTTTATACGGTGCCGACCGCCAAAGAAGCACGAACTTCCGTCGTCTGGGCCATGTTTATCATCGGGGCGTTTTATATCATGACCACGTTCCTCGGTTTTGGTTCGGCCATTCTGGTCGGCCAGGAAAAAATCATCGCCGCGGATAAAGCCGGAAACATGGCGGCGCCCCTGCTTGCCGAAGCATTGGGAGGAAATTTCTTTCTCGCCTTTATTTCTGCCGTGGCCTTTGCAACCATTCTGGCGGTGGTGGCCGGGCTCGTGATTTCGGCAGCCGGTGCCTTTGCCCATGATTTTTATTCCAATGTTTTGCGTGGGGGAAAAGCCACGGAAAAAGAGCAAATGCGGGTGGCCAAATGGGCTTCGGTGGGAGTCGGGATGGTGTCCATTATCCTGGCCATTCTTGCCAAGAACCAAAATGTCGCTTTTTTGGTTTCCCTCGCCTTTGCCGTGGCTGCCAGCGCCAACTTGCCGGTGATCCTCTTCAGTTTGTTTTGGAAACGCTTTAATACAACAGGTGCGGTCACCGGGATTTTAACCGGACTGTTCAGCTCCATCATTCTCGTGTTGATCAGCCCGAACCTGATGAACCCGGAAGATGCGCTTTTTCCGCTGGGGAACCCTGCCATTGTATCCGTTCCGCTGGGTTTTATCGGTGCTTGGTTGGGAACGGTGTTTTCCCGTGAACCGGAAGCGGAACAGAAATTTACGGAGCTCTATGTCCGGTCCAACACCGGAATCGGTTCCGAATAAACGGAAGAAGCCTGCTTCAAAAAAAGCAGGCTTTGCTTTGTTTAAGGGTGGATTAGGGTTTTATTTATGGTTTCAAAGCCTGACGGGCGGGAAGCGGTTTTCGTGGTTGCAGGGTTTGATACCCCTTCCGGCAGAGGACGATGATGATCACCAAGTCAATCACATCGCCCCCGTAGTACATCATCATGCCTCCGGCTTCTGCTTGACCCGTCGGAATTTCGCCAGGCGGACGGGCATAGATGAATTTGGCCAGAATTTGATGCGCGGCAAGGGAGAGAACCAGGACAGCAGCCCGGAACGAAAAACGGTACCGGTCAGGGGAAGGCTCCAACTGCAAGAGGGAGGCGGTGTATACATAGCCGGCCAAAAAAATGTGAAGGTGGATCAAAAGATGCAAAAACGCATGTTGATGCATCATTTCCCAGAGGCGGGTGGTGTATAACACCCACATCCCGCCGACATTGAGGAGGGAAGCAGTGACCGGATGGTGGATGGTCCGGACATACCGGGTTTTTAAGAAACGGACAAGCCTCCGGGCGTTTTGGACACTCAGGGTGCAAAGAATGAGGGTGAGCGGGCGGGACAAGTGAATCAAAAGCGGGGACAGCATGCCCAGGATTAAATGGGTTCCCATATGAAACCGAAAATCGGCATGCGCCAGATGGGCCAAGGGTCCGGTCACCGAAACGACAGCCAAAACAACCCCCAGAATTCCAAAAAAGGAACGGGATCGGGGGCATGCCTTCCCCCGGCGGCGGGAATGGACGAAGGCACCATACAGATAGACAAATAATCCCGTCCCGAACGGAAGGATGAACAGCAGGGTATAAACAGGATTCATGCTTCCCGCTCCTTCCGTTTCTTTTGTGAGCGGATGACCAGAAAGCCGGCGATGATCATGATCACGGCAAGCAAATTCCAAACCAGATCATAGATCAACACATTTTCCACATAACGAATCTGATGAATCCGCATCCACTTGTGCTGAATGATTCCGTCGTACAATTGAAACAGACCGGCTCCCAGCACAACGCTTCCCCACCATCTCTTTTTCCGCCAGGCATGGCGCCGGCGAAGATCGGCCAGCAAGAACAATGACCAGACCGTCGCAAACCAGCTGAAGGCATGAAACAGCCCGTCGGAGACAAGCCCGATGCTGCGGGTGGCCCGGTCATAAAAATGATGCCAGTGCAAAAGTTGGTGAAAGACTGCCTCATCGAGAAAAGCAATCAATCCGATGCCAAACAACAACCCGGACCAGAAATTGCGCTTCCAAAAAACCGAATCCATGGATTCACGGGATAACGGACGACTTGTATCCATACGGATGCTCCTTCTTCTTTCGGGAATTTCGCAATTTATCCTCTAGGTTATCCCATGTGTATCCAAAGCAAACTTCTGAAGGATAATCAGGGTTGTCCACAATGTAATCTCTGATTTTCATTTATCTTCCGGTTATGGAACTGAGAGAGGAAATCGACGGTTTAACCAGCTTTCAGGGGGGGCCGTTCAGGATTTATTTTTGTTGACACAGATCAGCAAAACCCTGATGGCAAGGGTTAACAAGGAGATTGCCAAAATCCCGATTCCCAGTCCGATCAGCGTGAGAGAGGTGATTTTAATTTCAAACAACGGATCGCACCCCACTTTCCTCTTTTGATGAAATATTTCATCATAATAAAATTATGCCGAATCTTTGATGGTTAAAATATAAAAAGATAAAGTCCCCCGAAAAAAATTGAAACATTTGGGGGACTGGATCATGGAATGAAACGTTTCAGCAGGCTGTTTTTGTTTTCTAATAAACGAGGTGTTTAAATTTTATGTTCTTGTCGTCCAAATAACTCTCCACTTTATACCGGATCTGATGCAATAAATCAGTCTTATCCACCTTTATATCAAACAAGTTCTCCCCGTAAAAACGCACAAAAATCTTACCGTCATTCAAATCCTCCACGTGATTTTCTCCGATTTCCCGGACAATCGTTTCCACAATGACTTCCCTGGGTAAGTGAGTTTCCAAAAGATCCAATAACTCTTGCCACTCTGGATGAGGTTCCAAAGAGGCCCGATAGTCATAGATTTTTTCCGGACGGTAAAGAAAATAGATATTTCCCATAAAACCAGCCCGCAAGTCGCCTAACCACAGTTCTTGAATCTCCCTGATCCGGGAAATGTCTTTCATCACCTGGATAAAATGACCGGTTAACGCTGGATTCTCCTTGAAATATTTCCCGCCATCATACTCGGAAATTGACAGGACCGAATCACTGATAAACATGCGGTGAACATATGGCTCCTCCTGTACCATTGGATTAAAAAAAACGACGTTAAAAGCGTCAAAGTTCTTTAACCGGGTCCCGGCGAGATGGATGAATTCAGATGAATATTTAATATCTCTTGCAATATCCCCCACCTTGTAATTGGTGATGGCTTTGATTCCTTCCCAATGCTTTAATAGTTTTTCACATATTTTGATTGCCGTGTTCCAATATCCATCCACCAGATATCTTCCCCAACCGGTATAAGCCAGGAAAGTTTTTTGATCCATCGGTCAGCTCCTCTTGCAATCAATGTCTCACTTTCCGAAAGTATGAAAAAAGAAAGGGGAAAAGCAAGTCATTCCCTCTTTATCTCTTGAAAGAACAGGAATCAAACTCTCAGCGTTGAATCAGAAAAAAGATTTTTGGTCCTGATTTTTTCTGTTTGTCCTTCAAGGAAATTAATGAATGAATAAATATGGCCGGAATCGCATCCGAATGCAAACCCTGAAAGACCTGAAATTTGTTTGGTTCCAATCAAAAGAATCCTTCGATTGTTCTATTTCCGGGCAAAGGGAGATATTTTTTGATGGCGTAGATAAATATATAAAAAACCCCCGGAACATCCGAGGGTTTTCCTTTGGTGGAGCATAGCGGGCTCGAACCGCTGACCTCTACACTGCCAGTGTAGCGCTCTCCCAGCTGAGCTAATGCCCCGTGTTTTTCAGTTACATATTGTATTATAATCACCGGATAGCATTTTTGCAAGAAGAAAATTAAATTTTTTTCGTGGGATTGTTTGTGAAAATTCTGTTCATTTTATGATATACTCTGCCATATCTGAAAAACAACAAGAGAAAAAATACCCCGACGGGGTGAAAAAGGCGGGAGGAACATGATTCGCAGGTTGACGGAAAAGGATCATGAAGCATGCATGAAGCTTTTGATGCCGAAAGCGGCGGAAAACTTGTTTATTCTCGGCGATATTGAGGCATACGGTTATGATCAGGCGTTCCAAAAGGTGTGGGGCGATTTTGATGATCATGGAAACTTGCGTGCGGTTCTTTTGAAATATTACCAAAATTACATCCCTTATGCGCCCGGTGATGATTTTGACCACGAAGGGTTGGCCAAGGTGATGGTTTCAGATCCGGAATTTCAAAACCTCAATGGCTTGGAGGATGTGGTTTCTTTTCTTATTCCGTGGATCGCTTCCAAGCCGTCTCAAATCCGGAAACTTTATTACGCCAAGTGCCGCGCGTTAAAGGAGTCTCAAGTAAATTGGCCGGTGAAAAAAGCAGGCGTTGAGGATGTCGGGAGAATCATGGAGTTATACCGGCACTTTTCATTCAGTAACAATCCGGAATCCATCAAAAGAAACATGGAAAAAGGTGTAGCCCGGACTTATTACATCGAAGTGGACGGACAGATGGTTTCTTCAGCTTCCAGTACGGCGGAAAATACGCTTTCTGCCATGGTGGTCGGGGTTTGCACTGTAAAAGAGCATCAAAAGAAGGGGATGGCTTCCGCCTGTCTGGTCCGGCTGTGCCAAGATCTGCTTCAAGAGGGAAAGGAACTTTGTTTGTTTTATGATAACCCGGATGCCGGGAGAATATATGAACGTTTGGGATTTGTCCCGATCGGCCGGTGGATGATGGTTTCGTTTCAGTAAGTCCCGGCCAGGAGCCAAGGATGGATGGGATCTGAAAGATTCTGCTTCAGGAAGTGATCAATGAAATGTTCCCATATGTTGAATGTTGATGCCGGAAGGCTCTGAAGTCACAATGAACCCGGGGCTGTTGACGCTGTTGTCAACAGCCTGACGGACTTAAAACCACAAGGCCCCTGCGGAAAGTGCCAGAGACAGCAAAAACAGAATGGAAAAAAGAATTGTTTGCTGCTTCGATTTTTGTTGCCACATTTCTTCTTTTTCCAAGATGACTTTGTTCAATTGGGCCAGGTTTTCGGACCATTTCTTTTGTTCAGCCTCAATGGTTTCTTTTAAGTTCTTCAATTTGTGATCCAGGTCTTCTTTTTTCTCTTCGTATTCTTTTTGCCGTTGGTCCAGGGATTCCAATATTTTTTTGGCATGTTCATCCAACTGTTTCTGCTTTTCTTCTTGTTTTTCATTTGCCCAATCGGTGAATTTTTCTTTATGCTGATCCAGTGCCGCGGCCATCTGTTTTTCGATTTCCTCTTGGATTTCCCCGGTTTTTTGGTGCAGCTGTCCGATTAAATCTTCTATGTTTTTCCGCTGTTGGCGGATATAAGCGCAGGTTTCCTGATCATCCTTCTGGATGGATTTTTGGATCAGCTGTACATCCCGGTACGTTTCATTCAGTTTTTGTGAGATCATGACAGCCGATTGGTTGATCGTCGTGGCTTGTTTCAGCTTCTGGTCGATCTGGCGAAACGAGGATATTTCCCGCTTGATTCTTTCAATTTGGTGATACATGTTTCCGAGTTCTTCGTAAATCTCTTGCAAAGCTTCGCCTGTGTTATTCGCGGAAAATCGGTTGAAAAAGCCCATATCACTCTCTCCTAGCTGTGGGTTGCATAATCTCAAGTCACCAATACTATTCATCATATCAATAATTTAAATGAATCCATAATCATTTATTTGTGAATCATTTATAAAATCTTTAAAGAACGTCCGTCTATCAAGGATATGGTATGATGGAAAAACAGACAAGTGTTGAAGAAGGAGATTGAAAATGAAGCCAAAGCCGAGAACATACAAGGAGGACGGTTCCAAGCGCCGGGTGCTGGTGGTGACCTCGGTACAAGCCGAACGGGAAGCTGTTTTACGGGGGCTCAAGCAGACCGGAGGGATCGATGTCTTGGTGGTCGGAGTGGGACTGGCCCAAGCAGCTGCCTCCACAGCCATGGTCTTGTCCTCCGCTTCTTATGATTTGGTGATCAATGCCGGCATTGCCGGAGGGTTTCCGGGAAAGACGGACATTGGTTCGCTGGTGCTTTCCAGTGAAATCATTGCCGCCGACTTGGGGGCGGAAACCGCGGAAGGTTTTTGCCCTTTGGATCAGTTGGAACTGGGTATCTCCCGGATTGCGGCAGATGCGGAATTTGTCCGTTGGATGGAACAAGCTTTGCAACATCAAGGGATATCCGTTACGACCGGACGTATCTTGACAGTGTCCACCGTCACCGGGACACAAGAAACGGCAGAGGAGCTGATCCGGCGTGTTCCGGAAGCGGCGGCGGAAGGGATGGAAGGTTTCGGCGTGGCCACCGCGGCCCGGTTGCAAGGCGTGCCGGTGCTTGAAATGCGGGCCGTGTCCAATTTTGTCGGCCCGCGAAACCGGGCAGCCTGGCGGATTAATGAAGCCTTGCAAACTTTGGAAAAAGCAAGCAGTGTTTTGACGGAGGTGGTACGATGAAAATCGCTTTTTCCCCTTGTCCCAATGATACATTTGTGTTCCATGCCTGGGTGCATGGATTGGTGCCCGGAGCGCCCAAGCTGGATGTGACTTATGCCGATATTGATATCACCAACCATCTGGCGACACGGCCGGATGGGCCGGATGTTTTAAAAATCTCATCCGCCGCTTTGCCGTGGGTTTTGTCCGACTATGCGCTTCTTCCCTGTGGCGGAGCGATGGGAAGGGGATGCGGGCCGCTCATCCTGACCAAGGATGCTTCCAAAGAAACGGACTTGAGCGGCAAACGCGTTGCCGTGCCCAGTGAACGCTCCACCGCTTATCTGTTGTTCCGTCTCTGGACCGCCCGGCATGTATCAGGAGACTTGGATATCCAGGTGGTTCCTTTTGACAAAATCATGCCGGCTGTCCGGGAAGGTACCTTTGATGCCGGATTGGTGATCCATGAAGCCCGTTTCACCTATCCGTCTTATGGACTTCATTTGTTGGCGGATCTCGGGGAATGGTGGGAAGAGGACACCGGCTTGCCGATTCCGCTCGGTTCCATCATTGCCCGCCGCACCCTTGATGTGAAGTCCATTGCCGAATGGACACGCGCTTCGGTCGAATATGCATGGAACCATCCGGAAGCATCCCGGGAATATGTGATGCAGCATGCCCAGGAAATGGATCCGGAAGTGGCCAAGAAACATATTGACCTTTATGTCAACGACTTTACCGCCGACCTCGGCGAAGAAGGGTATAGCGCGATTTATGCATTGCTCAGCCGGGCTGCCAAAGAAGGAATTGTTCCGGAAATCAAGCCCGAAATGTTGCGTTGAAATCCCAAAAGCAAAAAACGGATGGTTTCAGGCCATCCGTTTTTTTGTTCTTTTTAATTTTTCTTTAATGGACCGACCGTAACCGATTCATCCCCAAACGGGATGGACCATACTTCCCGACCGCCGGTGATGGTAAATCGATCCTTGCTTACCATATTTAAGATTTCCTGATCCGAAAGGGAAGGGGCTGTTTTGATAATAGCCGTCAGATAAGTGGTGTACGATTCTCCTGATGGGATGTTCCGAGGAAACCATAATTGCTTTTCACTGACCACAAGCAGTTTCTTTGTATCTTCGGAGAAAAGTGGTTGAACTCTGTGGTAGACACTGTCAGCGAGCGGGGAAGTGTTTTTGATCTCAAAAGTATAGGTGACTTTTTTGTAATCATCGATATGGTTGATGATTTTTTCTTTCTCTGTTTGATTTAATCCATACATGTTAAGAGAATCTTTGCTTCGCACGGATTTTTTTAAAGGATCCACTTCTACTTGTTTTAATTCCACTTCCATCACATGGCTTACGGCATACTGATAAAAGACAATAAAAGCGACGATGAAGAATATGATTGAAAGGATGGTAATCACCATAGGTCTTCTCCTGAAAAAATGCATAAAAAACCTCCTGTTTTTTCGAGAAATTATTTGACTTCAATCTGATCTTTCATTTTTACAATATGTAACTTATAATTGGGGGCTATGTTAGCGCCAACCTCAGCATTGAATTGATCATATGTGTGCCCTGAATAGAGCAAATGTCCTTGTTGATTCACGCCTGTAATCATAGTTGCGTGGTCAATTTTACCATCACCTTCAAAATCCCAGTAAAGTAAGTCTCCTGGTTTGATACCACCGCTTTTTTCAGCCTGGATCAAATCTTCCATTGTGGAGATTTCAATTGTTTCCTCAGAAAAACCGTTCTTTTTATTGGAAAAGTAACGGTATTGATCATCGGCAACGGCCCATTTGGGTGAGAAGTAATCAACAACGCGATTTAAAATGGGTATTTTGCGGATAAAACTGCCTTTTTTATAATACCATTCGTCGTTCATAGGGAGTCCGCCTGCATGCAGAAGTTGGGAGACAAAGTTGGCGCAATCTCCTCCACGGTTACTTCCGTGACTATCCATTCTTTCGAAATCCGGATTGAATTTCCCTTGGTTATCCGGGTCACTCCATTTTTTGGCATATTGGATGGCTTTGTCCCGGTCATAAACGATGAATTTTGTAAATTCGTCTTCGATGTGCGGAACATCAAACGTGCCGCCATTCGGATCTGCAAAAGCTTCATGGTAACCAAAGATCATGATGGATAACAGCAGTAAAAGAATGACAATATAATACTTTTTCCTGCTCATGCTAATCATTACGGAAAACCATCTACTCAAGTTATGTTCTCCGTAGTTGGTCACCTCTCTTCTTACGCTATAAGCATATAAAAAATGAAATCCTGATGAATCGGGGATAAATCAGAATAGATTATACAAAAGCCACAATAAAGACGAAATGATTGTACAAAATAAAAAATTATTTATTTTTAATCCAAGGTTTCAACCAGTTCATGCAGACGGTCCGCCAGCCGGCGCATGGGCATTTGTTTTAACGTCAGCCAAGCGTGACCGGTGACTTCTTCTTCCTGAATGATGACCTTTGCGGAAGGTTGCAAACGGAAGGCAAACCGGAAATCGGCGTGCCAGTGCGGAGGTTCGCCTTTTTCGGGATTTTCGGGGATCTCGTGCAAATCAATGTCAACGGGAACATTTGGGGGCAGGACGGGTTGAAGTTGTTCCGGAGAGATGCCGGTTTCTTCACAGGCTTCCCGCAAGCTGGCTTCAATCAGTGAACGATCTTTCTTTTCACAATGTCCACCCGGAAGAAGCCAGGCGTTCAAGGTTTTATGCCTGATATGCAGAACTCTTTTTTGTTCATCCATGATGACGGCACTTGTTGTGACGTGACCGGGAAAAGTGGCGCGGGAAGTGATGTCCCGGGAATGATGAAGCAAATCCATGAGCGGGTGGAGGGATTGCATGCCGGAGACGGAAAACCGGTTGGCATAAGCAGCAATGGACCGGGTGATTTCTGAATGCAAAATGGTCACCGGGATTCTCTCCTTTCCTTTTGAGGGTCACATGAAACGTTCTCCAATCCGGCTTGAAAACCTTCCGGATCAGGAAATTACAAAAGGGCATCGATGGATGCCCTTAAACGATGATATAAAACGCTTTTAAGGGGCCGTGGACCCCGACGACCAGGTTCATCTCAATATCTGCCGAGTTGCTGGGACCGGATATGAAATGGATGCTGGAGGGCGGGGTTTGGCCGTTTTCAATGGCTTGGTTGATGGCGTGGACGGCTTGGGTCATCCGCGGGACGATGGTGTCTTTCGGAATGATGGCGATGTAATTCTCCGGCAGATAATTTAAAGCCCGGCCTTGATCATCCCGGGTTTGAAGAACCACGGTCCCGGATTCTGCCAAGGCATGGTCGCAGAAGACCACGCCGAATTTGGCTGACGCGGCCTGCCGGATGTTTTCTTCCTTTTTCCCTTCTTGCCATCGGTAAACGGAAATCCCCTGACCGGGCCAGGTTTCATGAAGCAGCTCATGGAGCCCGTATTCTTGAAAGCGCGGATCCCCGGAGATGACCACCGGGCCGCCGCCGTTTTCCGATACCAGCTTTTTCAGCGTTACCGGCAGTTGTTCCCTTGTGGTTTCCATGACGGTTGTGTGGATGTTCCGGCATTGTTTTTTAAATATTTCCAGCAGTTGCTCTCTGCTTGCGCCTTTTAAAGTTTCCCGGTGAACTTCTGTTTTCCATTCCGGACGGGGGACCGGATCCGTCCTTTGTTTCCGTCCCAGCTTTCGGGCAATGTTTTTTAAAAAAGGGTCCCGGTTATGAATCGTTCCTTGCATCCGCTTTCCCTCTTTTCTGTTCCTGTTGATACCAATCACGAAAGCGCTCTTTGGCGGGGGCCGGAAATTCGCGGGATGCCATCCACTGCTTCAACGGGCCGACGCCTTTTTTGAATTTTGCACCGGCTGTAAGTGGACGGGTTGCCGCAGAGGCCATTTTGGATCCCCACTGATACAAAGTGCCGGAAGAAGCGCCCATTTCAAACATTTTCATGGCCAATTTCTCGGCCAGCGGGGCACGCCCTTCTTGTTCCACAATCACTTGCCGGTGTTTGATCAACAGTTCATGCAGGGGGATTTTTACCGGACATGCTTCGGTGCATGCCCCGCACAAACTGGAAGCGTAAGGCAATTCCTGAAAGTCTTCGTACCCGGCCAACAGAGGGGTTAAAACCGCCCCGACCGGCCCGGGATAGACCGATCCGTATGAAAGGCCGCCGATGTGGCGATAGACCGGGCAAACATTGATGCACGCCCCGCAGCGGATACATTGGAGGATGGAGCGGAACTCGGAGCCTAAAATCTTTGACCGGCCGTTGTCGACGATCACCAGGTGAAATTCTTCCGGCCCTTCGCTTTCCCCTGGCGGTTTGGGGCCGGCCACGGTGATATAGCTGGTTAACTTTTGCCCCACACTGCTCCGGCAAAGCAGGCTGACCAGAATATCCAGCTCTTCCATGGTCGGGACAATCCGTTCCATTCCCATTACGGCGATGTGGGTGTCCGGGATGGAAATGGCCAGGTCGGCATTTCCCTCATTGGTGACAAGACAGATGGAGCCGGTGTTGGCCACCGCAAAATTGCACCCGGTGATGCCGATGTCCGCTTCCATAAATTTTTCGCGCAAAATCTGCCGGACAAATTTGGTCATTTCATACGGGTCGTCCGATTGGTCATAGCCGAGTTTGTTTTGAAAGGTTTCGCGAATTTGTGTTTTGTTTTTGTGAAGCGCGGGAGCGACGATATGAGAAGGAACATCGTCGTTGATTTGCAAAATGTATTCCCCGAGATCGCTTTCCACCACTTCACAACCCGCTTGTTCAAGCGCCGGGTTCAAATGGATTTCCTCGGTCACCATGGATTTGGATTTGACGATTGTTTTGGCCTTTTTTTGCCTGGCCACGTTTTGGATGTATTGCACGGCTTCTTCCGCGGTTTGGGCGAAAAAGACATGGCCGCCCAGCTTGGCGACGTTTTCGCTGAGTTGCATCAGATAATGATCGAGGTTTTCCAGCGTGTGCTTGCGGATTTGCTCGCCCAAAAGCCGCCATTCTTCCCAGTTTCCCAATTCATTGGCGGCAGAAAGGCGCCGGTCTTGCAATCGTTCTTGGGCCGAGGCAACCGCCTGCCGCATCGTGGCATTTTCCAATCCTTGTTGTACCCGGTGGTCAAATGGATCTTCACTGATTTTAATTGCCATTGTGATCTCTCCTTAACGGCTGTTTAAAACTTCCGCGATATGCATCACTTGAACGGGATGCCCCAGGCGTTCGAGCCGCCCCTTGATATTCATCAGGCATCCGCAATCCGCCCCGATCAGGTAGTCGGCTTTGGTTTGCAGGATGTTGTTGACTTTCTCATCGACCATTTCCGTGGAGACGGGGCTCATTTTCACGGAAAACGTGCCTCCGAAGCCGCAGCAATTTCGCGCTTGGGGGAGCGGTTCAAGCTGCAATCCCCTGACATTGGAAAGAAGCGTGAAAGGTGCGTCTTTCACACCCAGCAGACGGGTCATGTGGCAAGACGAATGATATGTGGCTCTTCCGTCCAGCCGGGCTCCCGTGTCCGTGATCCCGAGAACATCCACAAGAAAGCGGGTCAGCTCGTACGTTTTGGAGGCCAACTGTTCAGCGCCCTCTTTCCACTTGGGATCGTCTTGAAAAAGACGCGGATATTCTTTGAACATGGTGGCGCAGGAGCCGGAAGGAGTCACGATGTATTCCGCATGTTCAAAGGCTTGAATCATGTTTTTGGCTGCACTTTTCGCTTCCCGGACATAACCGCTGTTATAAGCCGGCTGTCCGCAGCATACTTGTTTTTCCGGAAATTCCACATCACAACCCAGGTGGTTCAGCAATTCAACAGTGGCCTTTCCGACATTCGGATAAAACATATCCACCAAACAAGTAACAAACAATGATACTTTCACCATCATCACCTGCCCGGTTCATCGCATGTTTTTTTGTTTTTTGCGGTTGGCAAACAATTTTTGCTCCACATTCGCCAAATGCGTGAACATGGATTTTTCCGCTTCCCCGGCATGTTGGGCGGCAATGGCTTCATAAATCTTCTGATGTTCCTGAAGCAATTGATCCGGGTAACCGGGAATCAAAAACAATTGTTGGCGGCTTTCTTTCAATGATCTGGACAAGATGCCGTAAATGGATTCCATCATCCATTCCAACACCGGATTGTGGCTGGCACGGGCAATGGCATAATGAAAAGCCAGGTCCGCCTCATCCCCGAGTTCGCCTTCAGCCGCCGCGTTTTTCATGTCGGAAAGCGACTTTTCCATGGCTTTTAAATCCTCCCCGGATCTCCTTTCGGCAGCGTACCGGGCCATGCCGGTTTCAACGACTTTGCGTGCTTCCAGAAGGGAAAGGAGATCTTGGCGGGTCACCGGTTGAAAGGGTTTAAATTCAGACAAAACTTTTTTGGGGTCCAGCCGGGTGACGAAAGTCCCTTCTCCATGGCGAATCGTCACCAGTCCCATGGTTTTGAGCGAGCTGACCGCTTCCCGGATGGTCGATTGGCCCACTCCGATTTGTTCGCTCAATTCCCGGAAGGAAGGCAAGCGCTCGCCCGGTTGGTAGGTGCCGTTTAAAATGTGTTCTTTTAACAAGTCTGCCACTTCTTCATAGGATTTACGCACTTTCAAAGCAGATCTCATCTTCATTTTCTTTTCCATTTTTCACCTCATAAGGTCATCTGATGACCGGATGATTAAAAATGATCGTGTGCCATTCATGCAACGATGACAATGTTTTGATTGTTGCAGATTCATGTTTTTAAACGGTAATCCCTGGCCGGCACCTTCAGACCGGTATGAAAAGAAAATCCCCCGAAGGGGGGATCCCTGCGAGCAGGATGGAACCTGCAATTCCAGCGGGAAAGGCTGGCGTTTTCATTTAAACTATCGCAGGGCACAGGAAGGATTGGTTACCTTCATCTCCTGCGTGGGGCAGGCGCTTTCATTAAGCGACTGTGTGAAAAAATTTTATCATGTGATATGATTTTTTGTAAATATAAAATATTTAAATGGTGAGAGTTGAATGACGAATCCGCATCAACCGGCTCAGAGAGAAAAGAAACCAAAGTGTTACATATGCAAACAACGGATGGATTCCTCCCATCCCCGTTATCCCAAATTGTGTGTGGAATGCGGAAATTTGAACGAACAGAAACGCCTTGCCCGCCATGATTTGACTTCTTATGTCGCGTTGGTGACAGGCGGCAGGGTGAAAATCGGGTATCATACGGCATTGCGCCTGTTGCGCGAAGGCGCCCGGGTGATTGTCACCACACGGTTTCCTTATGATGCCATCCGGCGATACTTTCAGGAGCCGGATTGGGAAGACTGGAAAGACCGGATTCACGTATACGGGTTGGATTTTCGGCGGATTGACCTCGTGGAGGCATTTGCTTTTTCTTTGAACAAGCAATTTCCCTATATTGACATCATTGTCAATAACGCAGCCCAGACGGTCCGGCTTCCGGATGAAGCGTACCAGGCCCTGTTGCAAAAAGAAAGGGAATGGAAAACGAAATGGTTGGGTTCCGGCGAAGAGCGGGGAAGGGAGTTGCCGGTTTATGCATTTGCGCAAGGGACGGAACCGGATGATGAGAAAAATCTTCTCCTGCCCGTGGCCAGCCCGTCCCGGCATCCGGCGAATCTTTCTCCATTTGTCAGCAATGCCTGGATTGCCAAACCGGATCAGATCTCATTGACGGAAATGCTGGAAGTTCAACTGGTGAATGTCACGGCGCCCTTTTTGATCAGCACCCGGTTGAAACCGGCCATGCTGAGAAGTCCCCATCTGAACCGCTTTATCATCAATGTTTCTTCCAAGGAAGGGATCTTTCGGACCAAACGCAAAGGGCGCTACCATGTCCATACCAATATGGCCAAGGCTTCGCTGAATATGATGACATTGACGATGGCCAAAGATTACAAGCGGGATCGCATTTTTGTCAACAGTGTTGATCCGGGATGGGTGTCCAATCAACTCCCGGCCAAAATCCGGGAACCCATTCCACCTCCGTTGGACTGCGAAGATGCCGCGGCCCGGATTTGTGACCCGGTTTATCTGGGGATGGATGCTAAAAAACCGCCCAATGGACAGTTTTTCAAAGATTATCGCCCGGTGGACTGGTGATTTTCCTCATTCGGGTTTCGCAGAGGGCAGAGGATGGAGATGCCAACCAACTGTTTCAATCTTGTGGACAGAAAGGGGATATAAGATGGAAAGAAAAGTGACCATCGGGAAAACCGGTCTCACCGTCCATCCCATTGGTTTGGGGACCAATAAGGTCGGCAGCCAGGCGGGAAAAGAAGTGGTCCAAGCAGCCATTGAAAACGGGATCAATTTTTTGGACACCGCTTATCTGTACGGCCCCGAAAGGTCGGAAGAGCTGATCGGGGAAGTGGTGAAAGAAAGCGGCAAACGGACAAATGTGGTGATTGCCACCAAAATCGGCCCCAAATTTGTGAACAATCAGGTGGTGGCAGACAACACCCCGTCTTTTTTGAAACAGGAAGCCGAAAAAAGCTTGAAGCGTTTAAAAACCGATTACATCGACATTCTCTATATTCATATGCCGGATCAGGATACGCCCAAAGAAGAGGCGGTCGGGGCGTTGCAGGAACTGAAGGAAGAAGGGAAGATCCGCGCCATCGGCGTATCCAATTTTTCTCTTGAACAGCTGAAAGAGGCCAATCAGGACAGATATGTGGATGTGTATCAGGGAGAATACAATCTGTTGAACCGGCAAGCAGAACGTACCCTGTTCCCTTATCTCCGTGAGCATCAGATTTCCTTTGTTCCGTATTTTCCGCTGGCTTCCGGACTTTTGACCGGAAAATATGATGAAACGTCAGCCATTCAGGGATACCGGGCCAATCTGCCCTATTTTCAAGGAGAAGCCTACCGCGAGAGTCTGGAAAAAGTGGAGAAATTAAAAGCGATGGCCAAATCCAAAGGGGTCAATACAGCCAATTTGGCGTTAGCCTGGTGTTTGCACCGGAAAGAAGTGGATGCGATCATCCCGGGGGCAAGAAACCCGGAACAGATGCTTTCGAATTTGAAAACCCTGGACGTGACCTTGACAGAGGAAGACATCAAGCAATTGGATGCAATCTTTTAATTTGGAGTGCCGGTAAGTGGCAACCCATCTTTCCATTGTTGAAAGACAGGTTGCCATTTTCTTATGGAACCGGGCGGAAAAACTCCATCGCACCGTTTGGCACGGATTTTGCAATTGTTTTGCAATGAATGACGGATAAGGGAGGAACCAGGATGGAAAAGAACAAATGGGGTTTTTCCACCCAAGCGATTCATGCCGGGATACGTCACGGGGAAATGGAAGGATCGTTGGCACCGCCCATTTTTCAAACTTCGACGTTTGTGTTTCCCTCGGCGGAAACCGGCGGGAACCGTTTTGCCGGACGGGAGGACGGATTTATTTATACCCGGCTGGGCAACCCGACGGTCCGCCTGTTGGAAGAGAAAGTGGCTGTGTTGGAAAAAGCGGAAACGGCGTTGGCTTTTTCATCCGGGATGGGAGCGGTTGCCTCGGTTTTGTTGGGGATTTTGAAGGCCGGGGATCATGTGGTTTGTTCCAAAGGCTTGTACGGATGCACGTACAGTCTGTTTCATTGGTTGCAGGAGCGGTTTCAAATCCGTTTTTCCATGTGTTCCATGATGGAAGAAGCCGTATTGGAAAAGGCGATTCGTCCCGAAACCCGTTGTTTTTATATTGAAACCCCCATGAATCCCACCCTTGAGCTGGTGAATCTGGAGTTGGTTTCAACCGTGGCCCGCAGGCACGGAATTGTGACCATTGTGGACAATACCCTGATGTCTCCGTATTTGCAGCGTCCGTTGGAATGGGGCTGTGACATTGTGCTGCACAGCGCCACCAAATATATCGGCGGTCACGGGGATGTGATTGCCGGGATTGCGGCGGGCCCCCGCCATCTGCTGGAAAACGTGAAAAAAACCACCTTGAAAGATTTGGGGGCGATTTTGTCGCCGATGGACGCCTACCTTTTGATCTGGGGATTGAAAACATTGGAGGTGCGCATGGACCGCCATTGTGAAAACGCGGGGAAGATCGCACATTTTTTGGCGGAACACCCCAAAGTGAAACAGGTATTTTACCCGGGACTTTCTTCTTTCCCTCAGGTTGAATTGGCAAAAAAACAAATGCGAAAGCCCGGCGGAGTCATCAGCTTTGAGATGAAGGGCGGATATAAAGCCGCCGTCCGGTTGCTGAATCATGTTTCGCTCTGTCAATTAGCCGTCAGTCTGGGGGAAACGGATACACTGATCCAGCATCCGGCTTCGATGACCCATGCGGTGGTTCCGCGGGAGGAGCGGCTGAAAATGGGCATTTCCGACGGCATGATCCGCCTGTCCGCGGGGATTGAAAACGCAGAGGACATTTTGGCTGATCTCGAGGAAGCTCTTTCATTTGTGTGATCGATCTTCCTCTTTCCTTCCGCTAAGATAAAAGTAAGAGGGACGGGAAGGAGGAAACGAATGAAAACGATCGCCCTCTGCATTAAAACCATTGACCGGGTGGGCATGACGCATGAGGTGATTTCCTGTCTGTTGGCCGATCATGTCGACATTGAGCGGATGGAGGTGGAATCGGGAAGCATTCATCTGAAAATCCGGTCGGTTCCTTCCGGGGTGTTTAAAAAGTTGACGGAACGGATCAGGCAAATCCCCGGGGTGAAGGAATTGGAACCGGTTCAAATTCTTCCGTCCGAGATGCGTGAAGGACAAATGAACACCATTTTGGAAACGGTTTCTGAAGGAATGATCCTAGTGGACGCCCGGTTGAAAATTCAGGCGATGAACCGGGCGACGGCCGAAATTCTGCGCCTTTTTCCGGGAGATTGGGAAGAAGAGGATCTTCCCGGACTTTGGGGAACGGACCCGGAATGTTTACGGACATATTTGCAGTCGGGGAAAGAGCAGATGAATGTCCCGGTGACCATCTGCCGAGGTCCGGACATGATTCAAGTACTGGCCAGTTTTATTCCGGTCCGTTCCGGCGGAAAACGGCAGTCCGGCTTGGTGATCGTCATTCGCGACATGAATCAGGTCCGCCAATTGCTGCGGTCTGTCAACCGGAAGGGAATGGTTCAGTTTCAGGACATTATCCATCAAAGCGAAACGATGAAAAGATGCGTGGAAACGGCCAAAAAGGTGGCGCAAATGGAAGCGACCGTTTTGTTACAGGGGGAAAGCGGAACGGGAAAAGAATTGTTTGCGCGGGCCATTCATTTTGAAAGCCGGCGGGCAAACGGCCCTTTTATTTCCATCAATTGTGCCGCCGTTCCGGAGTCGTTAATGGAAAGCGAATGGTTCGGCTATGAGGAGGGAGCGTTCACCGGAGCGGGGAAAGGCGGAAAAAAAGGATTGATGGAATTGGCGCAGGACGGGACGCTGTTTTTGGATGAAATCGGTGAGCTTCCGCTCAATCTGCAAGCCAAATTATTGAGGGTTTTGGAAGAGAGGGAATTGAGGCGGGTCGGCGGAAACCGGTGGATTCCTCTTCGCGTGCGGATCATTGCCGCCACCAACCGGGATTTGGCGGATCTGGTGCGCCGGGGCCGGTTCCGCAAAGACTTGTATTACCGCCTCCATGTGATTCCGGTCACCATTCCCCCGTTAAGGGAACGCAGAGAAGACATCCCGCTTCTGGCAACTCATTTTCTCCGGAAATTTTGCGCCCGGTCCCGCCGTCCGCTTCTTTCCCTTTCCTCCCAGTCTCTCCTTCGCCTGCAGGCACACTCCTGGCCCGGGAATGTCCGGGAACTGCAAAATGTGATGGAGCGGAGCGTTTATCTTTGCCCGGAAGAAGAAACCGAATTAAAAGAAGTTTATCTGAGCGATGTGTTGGATACGGATTTCGCTTTTCCCCGGCGCAGTTTGAAAGAACATCTCGCACAGTATGAAAAGGAACTGGTGCAGGCCGGGATCCGGCGGTTCAAAAGCATACGGAAAACCGCCCGCCATCTGGGGGTGAGCCATACCACCGTTTTGAACAAGATGAAGAAGTATGGAATTTCCAAAAAATACATTTTTTGTTGAAATCAGGGATGGATTGGTTACATCTTTCATACATTGTTCAATGCAACAGGAAAAAAAGCTGTTAAAATAACGTTGTCGCTGAAAACACTGTTAGAAAGGGAAACGACAGATGAATAAAACCATTTTGTTTACAGGTGGCGGAACCGCCGGCCACGTCATGGTCAACTTGGCACTGATTCCTAAATTTTTGGAAGATGGCTGGAAAGTGATTTATATCGGTTCCAAAGACGGAATAGAAAAACAATTGGTTGCCGAACTGAACGATGTGGAATATTACAGTGTTTCAACCGGAAAACTGCGCCGTTACTTCGATTGGAACAACTTTAAAGATCCTTTTAAAGTCCTGAAAGGGGTTTTTGAAGCATACCGGTTGATTCGCCGCCATAAACCGAGTTTGATCTTCTCCAAGGGAGGATTCGTGTCGGTTCCGGTGGTGCTGGGAGGATGGTTGAACCGGGTGCCTGCCATCATTCACGAATCGGACATGACGCCCGGTCTGGCCAACAAGATTGCCACTCCGTTTGCCACAAAAGTTTGCACTACGTTTCCGGAAACGGCCAAACATTTCTCCAAAGAGAAAGGAAAATATGTCGGCGCCATCATCCGGGAAGAATTGAAACACGGGGATCCCGCACGGGGAAGGGAATTGTGCGGATTCACCAGAGAAAAGCCGGTGATCCTGGTTATGGGCGGAAGCTTGGGATCACGCATTATAAACGAAGTGGTCCGCAACAACCTGGATACGCTTTTAAAGCGGTTTCAAATCGTTCATCTTTGCGGGAAAGGGCAAGTGGATGAGTCGATTCAAAAACCCGGCTATTGCCAGTTTGAGTATTTGTCCGGCGAGTTGCCCCATGTCTTGAACATGGCCGATTTTGTCGTCTCACGTGCCGGATCCAACGCCATTTTTGAATTCTTGTCGCTGAAAAAACCGATGCTTTTGATCCCGTTATCCAGAGCTGCCAGCCGCGGGGACCAAATCCTGAATGCGCGTTCTTTTGAAAAAATGGGCTATGCGGAAGTTTTGATGGAAGAAGATTTGACCGATGAAAGTTTCCTGCAACATCTGGAGCATCTCGTGGAAAATCAGGAAGCCTACCGCGAGAAAATGAGTCAAAATTCTCCCGAGCAAAACATGCAAGAAGTGATCCAATTAATCAAATTGACTGCCAAACCGATGTGATAAGAAAAGGTCTCGTTCCCGTTGTCACCGGAGGGAAGAGACCTTTTCAAGTTTAACGGATGTTCTTTTTGAAGAAGCCGATCAGGATGGCCGTGACGAGCGAACCGGCCAGGATGGCGAGAAGATACAAAAGCGGTTGGTTGACCAAAGGAATGACAAAAATTCCGCCATGCGGAGCCGGCAAGGTGATGCCGAACATCATGGTGACGGCACCGGCCACGGCTGATCCCACGATGCAGGAAGTCAGGACCCGCAGGGGATCGGCAGCGGCAAACGGAATCGCCCCTTCGGTGATGAAGGAAGCGCCCATCACGTAATTGGTCAACCCGGATTTGCGTTCCTCGTCGGTGAACTTGTTTTTGAAGAAAGTGGTTGCCAACGCAATGCCGAGCGGCGGAACCATTCCCCCGGCCATGACGGCGGCGTGGGGGGCGAGGTTGCCGGCTTCGATGGCAGCGATGCCGAAGGTGAAAGCGGCTTTGTTTACCGGGCCGCCCATGTCGACTGCCATCATGCCGCCCAGGATCAATCCGAGGATGACGGCATTGGCGCCGCTCATCCCGTTCAGCCAGTCTGTCAGCCATTGGTTCAGTGCGGCGACGGGGGTATTGATCACCGTCACCATCAACACCCCGGTGATCAGGATGCCGAAAACCGGGTAAAGCAACACTGGTTTAATTCCTTCCAAACTGTCCGGCAAAACGGAAAAAGCTTTTTTCAACAAAAGGACAACATAACCGGCAAGAAAACCGGCAATCAGTCCGCCCAAAAACCCGGCTCCCGCGCTGGCGGCCAAATAGCCTCCGACCACCCCGGGGGCAAATCCGGGACGGTCCGCCAGACTGCTGGCGATAAATCCGGCCAAAATCGGAACCAGGAAATGAAACGCTCCTTCGTCCCCTCCGATTTTCATCAACAGTTCTGCCACAGGGCCTTTGGCATCAATGCCTCCAAAAACAAAAGACAACGCAATGAAGATGCCGCCGCCCACCACAAAAGGCAGCATATTGCTGACCCCGTTCATTAAATGCTTGTAAAAACCGAAGGAAGAAGGCGCTTTCTTTTCTGCACCTTTTGCCTCTTGATGTCCCTGATAGACCGGGGCGTCCTGTTGCAAGGCACGCCGGATGAGGGTTTCGGCCTTGTGAATGCCGTCGGCCACCGGAACCTGAATCACGTGTTTGCCATGGAAGCGATCCATTTCCACTTGCTTGTCCGCGGCGACGATGATGGCCGTGGCCCGTTTGATTTCGCTTTCGGTCAAACGGTTTTTCACTCCGGTTGAACCGTTGGTTTCCACCTTGAGGGAAACGCCCATTTCTTTCGCTTTGGCGGACAAGGCATCGGCTGCCATGTAGGTGTGGGCGATGCCGGTGGGGCAAGCAGTGACTGCCAGGATCAAAGCTTCTTCGTCACCGGATTCTTTTTCATTTTCCTTTTCTTCTGTATCCTCCTGCCTTTCCGCTTCCTGGAGGCGGACGATGTCCAGCAGATCTTCTTCGGTTTCGGCCTCGAGCAAGCGTTTTCGAAAATCATCATTCATCAGCAACGTGGACAAGCGGGACAATGTTTCCAAATGGGTCTCGTTGGCTCCTTCCGGAGCGGCAATCATGAAGAACAAACGGGCCGGTTTGCCGTCCAATGATTCATAGTCGATCCCGGAACGACTGCGGCCAAAACCAATCGCCGGTGTCCGGACCGCTTTGGTTTTGGCATGGGGAATCGCGATTCCCTCGCCGATGCCGGTGGATCCTTGCGATTCCCGTTCGAGGATGGCTTCTTTAAACAGATTCCGGTCGGACAAAACCCCGGCTTGGTCCAGCTTGTCCACCAGCTCGTCAATCACGGCGGATTTGGTGGTTGCGCCGAGTTCCATCACAATCGTTTCTTTGGTTAACAAATCAGTGATCTTCATTGGGTTTGCACCTCCTCAAAGCGCCTCGATGTCAATTTCCTTTCGTAATTGTTCCACCTGTTCTTTGGTGCACAAGTCGGGTGAAAACGCGGTTGCACTGCCGGCAGCCACGGCGGTTTTGAATGCGGAGACCGCATCGTTGGTTTTCTCATAGTCGGCGAGAAAGGCGGCAACCATCGAATCGCCTGCCCCGACCGGGTGAACCACGGCTCCTTTGGGAGCGGTGGAGCGGTATGTCGCATCCTCCGTAAACAAAAGCGCTCCTTGGCCGGCCATCGATACGATCACATGGGCTGCCCCCGCTTGTTGCAGCTTCCGTCCGTAAACAACCACATCTTCCATGGTGTTTAAACGGACACCATACAATTGTCCCAGTTCATGGTGATTGGGCTTCAACAAAAAAACATGACGGTTGGCCGCTCTTTTTAATGCCGGTCCGGCAACGTCAACAGCGACACGGACGCCGCGGGCGCCAAGTATTGCGGCCCATTCCTCATAGACGGAAGGGGAGAGCGACGGGGGAATGCTTCCCGACATCACCACGGTGTCTCCCGGCCGGACTTGTTCCAGCTGTTCGTTTAATTGCTGAAACGCTTCCGGAGGGATTGACGGCCCTTGACCGTTGATTTCCGTTTCCTCGTTTTCCCCGGTTTTGAGCTTGATGTTGATGCGCGTATCTTCGTTGACGCGGATCCACCGGGCAGGAATGCCTTCCTGGCGCAACGCTTCTTCGATAAACCTCCCGGTAAATCCGCCCACAAAGCCGAGAGCCGTGGTTTCCGCCCCCAGCCGGTGCAACACGCGGGCCACGTTAATCCCTTTTCCCCCGGGGTATTTGTGTTCTTTCTTCATCCGGTTGACTTGATGGAGTTGCAAGGTTTCCACTTCAACCACAAAATCGATGGAAGGATTCAATGTAATGGTATAAATCATGCCTGATCAACCTCAAATATATAAGTTTTTTGCGCAAGTTTTTCTTTGATCTCCGAAGAAAGAGGGAGTGTAATCAAGGAGGCTTGTTCCAAATCGGCGAATTTGGCAAACGAAACTTCCGATAACTTGCTGGGATCGGCCAGCACAAACGCTTGGCTGGAAAGTTGAAGCGCTTTTTGTTTCAGGCAGGCTTCTTCGGGATCCGGCGTCGTGTATCCGAAATCCGGATGGATGCCGTTGGTTCCCAAAAAACACTGATCAAAGCGGTAACGTTCGATTCCCTCAAGTGCCATGGCTCCGATCAGCGCTTTGGTGGATGGTTTCATTTTCCCGCCCAAAACATAGGCCTCGATGTCGTATTCAACCAGCCGTTCCAAATGCGTCATTCCGTTGGTGACCACCGTGACTTGTTTACCGGCCAGCGCCGGGATCATTTCCAGCGTGGTGCTGCCTGCATCGAGATAGATGCAAGCCCCCCGGTCGACAAACGAACCGGCAAAAAGAGCGATTTCCTTTTTCTCGCGGGTGTGCCGGACCGCTTTTTCCTGAATGGGCATTTCCAACCCTTTGTTTTGAAGCAGTGCTGCACCGCCGTGAACCCGTTTTAAAAGATGTTGTTGCTGCAATTGGTCCAGGTCACGGCGGATGGTGGATTCGGAAGCACCGGTTAAATGAACCAGTTCCTGCACTTTTACGATGCCTTGCCTTTTTAATAAATTCAAAATGAATTGGTGACGTTGGGGTGTAAGCGTGATCCATCACCTCGCTTCGGCCTTTCCTTGATTGTATCGAAAAAAAAGAGCAAAAACAATTATTTTAAATCAAAACCAATCAAAAACAATCAAAAGCAGGATGAAAGAAGGAGATTTCGTTGTTAATTTACTGGGTAAAATAAGAAATACAGAGAAAAAAAAGATATAGAGCCAATATTTGAAGGGTGTTTGGGCAATAAACAAAGTATTTTAATTCAATGCATAAAATATTTAAGAAAGCTGCGAATCGCGGGATTTAACATTGATTATTATTTGTAAAATTCGAAAAAACAACCCGGCTCGAAATAAGGATGTGAAAGCGGTGTTTCAATTGCTTTTTTCAGGATGAAGACAGGGGCTTGTTTTTATGGATCAAAGTTAAAAATAGAAATTGGTATAAATTACAATCCATAAAATGTTAATTTTTATATATTTATTTCTTTATAAAATAAAATGAATGAAGTAATATAGAGATAACCAACAATCCGAAAGGAAAGATCGGCTATGAATATATTGGAAATGAGTGAAATTGGCAAATTTATTCGTAAAGTCCGAAAAGAAAAAGGGTTAAGATTGGAAGATTTGGCAGACGAGCATATCTCCACGGCGACAATCAGCAATATTGAGCGCGGTGTTCCTCATGTCAACAAAGATAAAGTCTTGTATTTAATGAGCAAGTTGGAACTGGATTTAAATGAAATCCCGGAAATGATCGAAAAAGATACGGAAACTTTGGAAAGTATGCAAGTGCGGTTTGTCGCCATCGAAACCATGATCCAGATGGGAATGCCGGAACGAGCCCTTCATTTGCTTTCGGATATATCGGAAGAATCTTATTCCAGACATCAGGCCACGGTTCATTATTTGAAGGGGAAAGTGTACAGCCATCAGAAGGAATGGCGCAAAGCAGAACGCGAGTTGAGTGAAGCCATCCGTCTGGCTTATCAGGATCCCTATTCCCCGAAAAATCATTTGGAAGCGGCCGGTTATTGCGAACTGGCCTATTGCCGCTTTATGAACAAAGATTATGCACAGGCCCTCCGCTATGTGGAACGCGGGTTGACGGCCATGGAGCAAGGCAAATCCAATGAGTGCGATGACCGGATCTATTACTTGCTCTTGATTTCGCAAGTGGCTTACTTGGAAAAGTTGAACCGCACGGACGAAGCTTTCCGCCTGCTGGAAGAATTGTGGGAGAAAATTCCCCGGATTCAAAGCAAAGACATCATCATTAAAATGTACTATTATCGCTCCAAGTTGTTGCGGAGAATGAAACTTTACCATGATGCCATCCGCTATGCCAGAGAAGGGATTCAACGGTCGGTCGGAAGTAAAAACACGGAAGAAATGTTAAAGCTTTGGAGCGGGTTGGGATTGTCTTACCTTGAAATTTCCCAGTTGGATGATGCAGCGACCTGCTTCCATTTTGTCTTAGAACTGGCAGAACATGAAGACAACTCCCAGGAAGCGGCACATGCCTATTGTCATCTGGGCAAAGTCTATATGTTGCAAGGCAAATACCACGAAGCTTATGACAAGCTGAAAAAAGCGCTGGAATGGGCAGAAAAAATTTATGATCCGCAACTGTTGAATGACTCCCTTTTCACCATGGGCAAACTGCTGAAACAAATGAAGCATTACACCGAAGCGGTTGAATATTTGAAACGGTCCGCCCGTTTGGCAGCCAAAAACAAGCTGAAAACCAATGTGTATGACTGTTATTATGAACTGGCCGGCTGTTATGAAGCTTTGGATGATCAGGATGGCTTCAAATCGGCCACCGAGCAAATGTACTTGGCCCAAAAAGAACTGGAACAACAGCAACTGCGGCAAATTGGTTGACAACTTGCAAAAAGATTTATATATTATGAAGATAAACTGACATAATTTTTACAAGGATCTCTTATCAAGAGAGGCGGAGGGACTGGCCCGATGAAGCCCGGCAACCTGTTGGAACTTGTGTCCAATGTGGTGCCAATTCCAGCAGAGAGAGTTTCTCTCTCTGAAAGATGAGAGTGAGTCTGGCCGGGTAATCAACACCTTTTCATCTTTCAGAGATGAAAAGGTGTTTTTTATTTTTGCGAATCATTGCCTGGGAGAAAACGGTTAAAGGTGGCGATAGGTATGGGGAAAAAACCGATTGAAGCATATTTGCGCGAAAAAATTGTCATTTTGGACGGCGCGATGGGCACGATGTTGCAGCAGGCGCAACTGACGGCGGATGATTTTGGCGGAGAGCGGTATGAAGGTTGCAATGAAATTTTGAACCTGACCCGGCCGGATCTGATTCGAAACATTCATGAAAAGTATTACCAGGCCGGCGCCGATGTGGTGGAAACCAATACCTTCGGAGCCACCCCGCTGGTTCTGGGGGAATATGATTTGGCGGACAAAACCGAAGAAATCAACCGGGCAGCCGCCCGTTGTGCGGTTCAAGCGAGGGACAAATGGTCGACCGGTGACCGCCCCCGCTATGTGGCCGGTGCCATCGGGCCGACCACCAAGACATTGTCCGTTACCGGGGGGACGACCTTTGAAGCGTTGGCCGAGGGATACTACCGGCAGGCGAAAGCCTTGATGGAGGGCGGGGTGGATTTTCTCCTGTTGGAAACTTCCCAAGACACGTTAAACGTGAAAGCCGGGGGGATCGGGATTGAAAGGGCATTTCAGGACTTGGGCTTCCGCTTGCCGGTTATGATATCCGGGACGATTGAACCGATGGGAACGATGCTCGGGGGGCAAAACATCGAGGCATTTTATCTGTCCATCGAACACCTTCGTCCGTTTGCGGTCGGGCTGAATTGTGCAACCGGTCCTGAGTTCATGACGGATCACATCCGTTCGTTGTCCCGGATTGCCCGTTGCGGCGTCAGTTGTTATCCCAATGCCGGATTGCCGGATGAAAACGGGGATTATCTGGAGACCCCCGAAGCCTTGGCGCAAAAATTGACTGATTTTGCGGATAAAGGCTGGCTGAACTTGGCGGGAGGCTGTTGCGGGACCACGCCGGAACATATCCGGGCCATTGCCCGGGCTTTGGAAGGAAAAAAACCCCGCCGGCCGGTGGAAAGCCATTTGCCCGGAATCTCGGGAATCGACCCGGTTTTCTTGGAAGAGGATTCCCGGCCGTTGCTGGTCGGGGAGCGCACCAACGTGATCGGGTCCCGCAAGTTTAAACGGCTCATCAAAGAAGGGAAATATGAAGAAGCCTCCGAGATTGCCCGCAAGCAGGTGAAAGGCGGAGCCCAGATCATCGATGTTTGCCTGGCCGATCCGGACCGGGATGAACTGGCGGACATGGAAGCATTTTTGAAGCATGTGACCAAAATGGTGAAAGTTCCGCTGATGATTGACTCGACCGATGCCAAGGTGATTGAAAAGGCGCTTCAATATTCCCAAGGAAAAGCGGTGATCAATTCCATCAACCTGGAAAACGGGGAAGAGCGTTTCCGGGAAGTGCTCCCGCTGGTGAAAAAATACGGGGCGGCGATTGTGGTGGGATCGATCGATGAAGAGGGGATGGCACTGACGGCCCGGCGGAAACTGGAAGTGGCGCTCAGAAGTTATGATTTGCTGGTTCATCAGTATGGCATTCCGGAAGAGGACATTATTTTTGACCCGTTGGTTTTCCCCGTCGGGACGGGAGACGAACAGTACATTGGTTCCGCCCGGGAGACGGTGGAAGGCATCCGGCTCATCAAAGAAGCGTTACCCCGGACGTCAACCATTCTGGGAATATCCAACGTTTCCTTCGGGCTTCCGCCGGCCGGGCGTGAAGTGTTAAATGCGGTGTTTCTCTATGCCTGCACCAAAGCCGGGCTGGATTATGCCATCGTCAACACGGAAAAACTGGAGCGTTACGCTTCCATCGGGGAAGAAGAGCGGGAGTTGGCGGAAGCCTTCTTGTTTCACACGGATCACCAAAACTATGACGACATCCTGACCCGGTTTACCAACTTTTACCGCCATAAAAAGGAAAAGAAAAAGCAAACCGGGGTCCGGATGACGTTGGAAGAGCGACTGGCCAACTACATCCTGGAAGGAAGCAAAGACGGCTTGTACGAGGATTTGGATCAGGCGCTGGCCAAGTACAAACCGCTGGATATCATCAACGGCCCGTTGATGGCGGGCATGGATGAAGTGGGGCGCTTATTCAATGATAACCAGTTGATTGTAGCCGAAGTTTTGCAGAGTGCGGAAGTGATGAAAGCGGCCGTCCGGTATTTGGAACCCTACATGGACCGGACGGAAAGTCATACACGTGGGAAAGTCGTTTTGGCCACCGTCAAGGGAGACGTCCATGACATCGGGAAAAATTTGGTGGAAATCATCTTGGCGAACAACGGCTATCAAGTGGTGAATTTGGGGATTAAAGTGCCCCCGGAACAATTGATTGAGACCGCGCGGAAAGAAAAGCCGGATATCATCGGGTTGTCCGGGCTTTTGGTGAAGTCGGCCCAGCAGATGGTGGTGACGGCCCAGGACCTGAAAGAAGCAGAGATTGACATTCCCATCTTGGTGGGCGGGGCGGCTTTGACGAGAAAATTTACAGAAACACGCATTGCCGTGGAATACGACGGGCCCGTTTTATATGCCAAAGACGCGATGAACGGACTGGAACTGGCCAACAGGCTGATGAATCCGGAGCAGAGGGAGAAGATTGAGGCTGAAAAAAACGAAAAGAAAAAGCAGCGGTCTCCATCGCAAACAGAGCAAAAGGAAGCAGGCGCCCCGGCGGCTGTGCAGGGGAAAAGCAAAGTGAACCGCAAGGCTCCTGTTTTTACCCCGCCGGATTTCAAAAGGCATGTTTACCGCGATTATCCGTTGGATTTGCTTCTTCCCTATATCAATTTGCAGATGTTGTTTGGAAAGCACCTCGGGTTGAAGGGGAATGTGGAGCAATTGATCAAAGAGGGGGACGAAAAAGCGCTGGAAATGAAGAGATTGTTTGACCGGTTTTTTGAAAGAGCCAAAAAAGAACGGTGGCTCACCCCTCACGGCATTTATCAATTTTTCCCCGCGCAAGCCGACGGGGATGACGTTTTGATCTATGATCCCGAAACTCCCGGCGTGGTATTGGAACGTTTTTCGTTTCCCCGCCAGTCCAAAGAGCCGTATTTGTGCTTGGCAGATTTTGTGCGTCCGGTGGAATCCGGGGAAATGGATTATGTCGGTTTTCTTGCGGTGACAGCCGGGCAACACATCCGGGAATTGTCCCAAAAATGGAAAGAAAAAGGGGATTATCTCCATTCCCATTTCATCCAGGCGCTGGCGTTGGAAACGGCGGAAGCCTTTGCCGAACAATTGCATCAACAGATGCGGAACCGTTGGGGATTTCCGGATCCGGCCGAAATGACCATGAAGGAGCGTTTTGGGGCGAGATATCAGGGAATTCGCGTTTCTTTCGGCTACCCGGCTTGTCCCGATCTGGAGGATCAGCAGAAGTTGTTTCGCCTGATTTCGCCGGAGGACATCGGCATTCAGTTAACCGACGGTTTCATGATGGATCCCGAAGCATCCGTGTCGGCAATGGTGTTTGCTCATCCGGAAGCTCGGTATTTTAATGCGATATAAGGGGGAAAGATTGATGGGCGAGCAAGGCTTGCTTCAATGCCTGCAACATTCTTTGCTGGTCGGGGACGGGGCGATTGCAACATTTTTGTATCAGCAAGGCGTCTCCATCGGCCATTGTACGGAGGAATTGGTTTTGAGCAACCCGTTCCTGATCGGCGAGGTTCATGAAGCATATTACCGGGCCGGGGCGCGTGTGATCGAAACGCACACCTTCGGTGCCAACCGCGAGAGGCTGTCGCGTTACGGACTGGAAAGCAAGGTGACGCGGCTGAACCGGGAAGCTGTTCATATTGCCAAAGAATCGATTGGAAGCGATGCCTATGTTCTCGGGGTGATCGGTTCCATCTGTGCCGGGAAAGTGCCGGTGTACGATGAAGAGGAGTACCGGGCGATGTATGAAGAGCAGGCGGTGGCTCTTTTGCACGGAGGCGTCGACGGGATTTTGCTGGAGACTTTTTTGGACTTGAAAGAGCTGCAATTGGCGGTTGAAGTGATTCGCCCGCTCACGACGCTTCCCGTCTTTGCCCAGCTTTCGATGATGGAAATCGGCCGGACCCGGGATGCCTTTACCATCTCTGAGGCTTTTGAGAAGCTTGCATCGCTCGGGGTGAACGGCGTGGGAATCAATTGCCGTTTCGGCCCCGTGGAAGTATTGAGGACATTGGAAAAAACCATTGTTCCCGAGCAAATGATCCTCACGGCTTTTCCCAATGCCGGGCGGCTGGGGATGAGCAACGGGGAACTTCATTACAAGTCGGCGCCGGATTATTTTGAGGAAACAGCCGGCCTCTTGATTGATCAAGGCGTCCGGCTGCTTGGAGGGTGTTGCGGAACCACTCCCGAGCACATCGCCCGGATTGCCAAAGTCTTGAAAGGCAAATGTCCGGTTCAGCGGAAAAACCCGCCCCAAGACGGTTACAAACTGTCATCCCATGAAACGATCGTCTTGCAAAGAAGAACGAAACCGACAGTCGTACAGAAAGTCCGCAACAAACAACGAACCATCATTTGTGAATTTGATCCGCCGAAAGATCTGGATATCATGCGTTTCTTGCAAGGGGCCAAAAAACTGAAGCAAGCCGGCGTCGATGCGGTCACGATGGCGGACAATTCCCTGGCCACCGCCAGGATGAGCAATTTGGCGCTGGGTGCCATCTTAAAAAAATATGATATCGAACCGTTGGTCCACGTTGCATGCCGGGATCGGAATTTATTGGGACAGCAATCCCACCTGATGGGGCTTCATGCTTTGGGAATCGATCAGATTTTGGTGATCACCGGGGATCCCACCCGCATGGGGGATTTGCCCGGAGCCCATTCGATTTACGATGTCACTTCCGTTGAGATGATCCGGATGGTGAAACAGCTGAATGAAGGGATCTCGTTTTCGGGAAGGAAATTAAAACAAAAAGCGCAGTTTGTGGTGGGGGCCGCCTTTAATCCGCATGTACGAAAGCTGGATGCGGCGGTCAAACGTCTCGAGAAAAAAATTGAAGCCGGCGCGGATTTTGTCATGACGCAGCCGGTCTATGACCCGGACGGGGTGATCCGGGTGCATGAAGCGACGAAATCGCTCGGCATCCCGGTGTTCATCGGTGTGATGCCGCTCACCGGGTATCGCAATGCATTGTTTTTGCATAATGAAGTGCCCGGAATTAAAATACCGGAAGATGTGTTAAAACGAATGGAAAAAACGACCGACCGTCAGTCCGGGAAATCAGAAGGCGTCCAAGTGGCCAAAGAGCTTTTGGAAGTGGCTATGGAAAAGTTCGACGGAATTTATTTGATCACCCCGTTTTCCAATTGGCAGATGACAGAGGAGCTGACACATTTTATCCGGTGGCGGGACAAAGAGATGCATGCCCGTCTCCAGAGCCATACGCACGCTTAAAAGAACCAAAAAAAGGGCCCTCCCGTCGGTTCGGGAGGGCTGATCGTTGAGTACCCAAAACCAAATTCAAAAGAATAGAGAAACGAACCATTGGCCATTCGGGGGAATGATTCATCCATTTGGAGAGGAAATGACGCCCTTATGGAACGGGAGGGCTGTCATGTAAGCAAAATGCCAACAAAACAAAGGTGATTCACTTTTTAAAAGGCACATCCTTCGAAATATGGTCGAGAAACATATCTCTTGCCATTTTAAGCACCGTTCTTTTCACTGCAGGGCGAACCCGCTTGTGAATGACACGATACTTGTACCCCAGACGCTGGTCGGCAAAAGATTTCGAGGATCGATCACGTACGACCATATTCGCCCCCTCCTTTCTAACTTGTATTAGACATCGGTAACCAATAATTCCTCCTTCGTGACATAAGTAGTCAAATCATTTTATATTTTGACAAAAACAGACATTATTGATATGAGGGCGGATGGGGATTTTTTCGCTTTCTTCCTTGTTTAAAAGGGGTTTTCCGGTTTGTTGACGAATGGATGATATAGCTAAAAATAACGAATTTTGCTTTTAAATATAAATAAAAAGATGCTGTGAATGGGCTTATTCGTGGAAAACGCGATTTTTTTAAAAGGGGAAATGGGTGAACAATGATGCAGGATCAAATGGAGAGAAAAAAAAGAGTGGAGCGTTTGGCGGAACAGATTGAAGCTGAGATATTAAATGCGATCCGCGAAGGCGGGCCTCAACCTTATTACACGGAAATGTATTTAAATTGCGCGATCTGTTATCAGGAAAAGAAGAGAACCGAATTGAGAATCGCCGAAGATCCCGACCAGATCTTTGATGAATTTGCCGTGTGCTTTGACTGTATTGCCCGGCGAAACCTGATGCTTTCCCATTCGGAACGGGCTCTGGATTTTGAAGCGAGAACGTTGGCCATCTTGAGGATCAAAAACGGTGTCATGAAACCCCAGGATTGGGAGGAAGAAGAGGAAGCTCTTTAAATCTGCATGAAATCACCCCTGTTTCATGGTTTTGTAATATTCCCATTCTGTACAAATTTATTTAAATGTAGTATACCTATTTACAGACGGACAAGATTCGGGGGGTTTTGATCATATGAATGGGAATATTCTGGATTCATCAGGAGTGATTATCCTTTTTTTGTTGTTTATTTCTTTTATTCTGGGTACCTTGTATGTACGCGAAAGAATGAAAAATTAATCCGATACAGGTGCAATCAAGGCCATCCTTCCAGGGGAGAATTTGGGAAGGATGGCCTTTTTTCAGCAATGATGGTGAGGGCTATCCCACCGGTTCCGGTCATGAGGGGATGAAGAGGATTCATACGGATGACAGTGGTAAGGTCTTCTGCCATGGGGATGACGACGGTGAGGATGTCTGCAATGATGCTTGCTCTCACAATACCTCATATACCATCTGAGCATTTCCAGCTCATACTTATGGCAAATTTTGAGATGGTGGTACATGTGCCGAAGCCATCTGGGATCACAGGGGATTTCATACATGGGCGGCATGCAGGGCATCGGCATGGGCATGGGATGTTCCGGCATAGCCGGCGGTTGCGGCAAAGGCTGCGGTTCGGGCATCGGCATGGGTTTTGCTGGTTTTTCCATAATGCACACTCACTTCCTTCTCTTCATGATGACAGTGTATCCTATGAATGACCAAGGATGGATGTTCCAGAAAAAAAGCCTAAAAAATTGTGAAATCCTTTTGGACTTATCGGAAACGGGGAGGATTTGCATTTACCCGGAGCGGCCGTTGCGCTATAATGAGATGGACAAAAGCCTCGGATCCAAAATCGGGGTCAGGAGGGAAAAACATGGAAGTCGTAAAAATCACACCCAGAGGATATTGTTACGGAGTGGTGGATGCCATGGTTTTGGCACGCCAAGCCGCCCAAAACCTGGATCTGCCCCGTCCGATTTATATATTGGGAATGATTGTTCACAACAGCCATGTTGTGGAAGCATTTGAAGACGAAGGCATTATTACCCTGGACGGAGCAAACCGGTTGGAGATTCTGGAGAAAATCGACAAAGGGACGGTCATTTTCACCGCACACGGGGTTTCTCCCGAAGTCCGCCGTCGCGCCCGGGAAAAGGGTTTGACGGTGGTGGATGCGACTTGTCCGGATGTTACGCGGACGCACGATTTGATCAGGGAAAAGACGGCCGACGGATATGAAGTGATTTATATTGGCAAACAAGGCCATCCCGAGCCTGAAGGGGCCATGGGAGTGGCTCCCGGGAAGGTTCACTTGATTGAAAAAGAGGAAGATATTGACCGGCTCCAACTCAAAACGGACCGGTTGCTCGTCACCAACCAAACCACCATGAGCCAATGGGATACCAAGCATTTGATGGAAAAGGTCAAAGAACGGTTCCCGACGGCAGAGATCCACAATGAAATTTGTCTGGCAACGCAATTGCGGCAAGAAGCCGTTGCGAAACAGGCGAAGGAAACGGATCTGGTTCTTGTTGTCGGGGATCCCCGCAGCAACAATTCCAACCGGCTGGCTCAGGTGGCCAAAGAGATCGCCGGCGTGGATGCGTACCGGATTGCGGATGTGACAGAAATTAATTTGGACTGGCTCAAAGGGAAAAAAGTGGTCGGCGTGACGGCGGGTGCGTCGACGCCAACGCCGATTACCCGCGAAGTGATTCGCTTTTTGGAGCAGTTTGACGAAAATGATCCGAGTACTTGGGAACGCAAACAGGAAGTCAGCATGAACAAAATTTTGCCGCCGGTGCGAAAGAAAAAGTTACAACCGAAAAAATAACCGGAGACTTTCAAGTCCCGGTTTATTTTTCACTCATTTCTTTATACAATTCTGTCAATTTGCGGACCGAAAAAAAGCATTATTTTCGGGGATAGTGTGCGGCCATAAAATCATAGCATTGATTCATGGTGCCGCGAAATTCAATGCGATGGTCCTTTTTCATCGGATTATACCAAGCGAAATAGTTATCTTCATGAATGATCGATGGCGGGAGTTTTTCTGAATCGCGGACGACATAATACATTTTTTCGAACACACCTCCTAGATGTATTATGTCCAATAAAAATAAAAATTAACCATCATTTAACAGAACGGCGGGATACCGGTTTTTCCAACAAAGCCAATGGAACGGCTGCTTTTTCACCGGAATGTTCCCAATTTCCCCAAGCCATCACTCCGTTGAGATATTCGACATAAAAAGGAATGTTTTTTCCTTCCACTTGATACCAACAGGCAGTTTGGACGGTCGCGGGATCGATCAGGTATGAACGCGCAAGATTGATTTTTTGTTCCAAAATGGCAAGTTGTGTATCCAAACCTTGGTCTTTTGCTTTTTGTTTTTCCCGGTTCAGGCGCTCAATTTCCATCTCAAGCGCATCTTTGGACATTTGGCTGAAACGTTGCATCGTATCCTCCTTTTTTTGCAATGCTCCTTATCATTGTACCGGGAGGCCGGGATGAAAACAACCTGAGGACACCGACAGGGGGTGGTGAAGATCGCTGTCGTGCTGCTGTTTATTGACGGGGTCGGCTTGGGGGAGATGGCGGATCACAATCCCTGGGTGACGTATCCGACTCCTTGCATCCGTCAGTTGTTTGGCGGAATGCCGTTGGTGAGGGAAGCGGCCGGCCGCCATGGTCCGGACCTTCTTCTGCTTGAGACCGATGCCTGCCTGGGCGTGGAGGGGCTTCCGCAGAGTGCCACGGGCCAGGCGACGATCTTTACGGGAAAAAATGCAGCCCGGGAGATGGGAAAACACATGAGCGGGTTGCCGTTTCGAAGGTTGCGTGAATGGGTGCAAAAAGACAACATCTACTTACAGTTTGAAAAAAAAGGCTGGAAAGCGACCTTTGCCAATGCGTACACCAAAGAGTATTTTGAACGTCCTGCCACCAAGCGCGGTTGGGTTTCGGTCACCACGGCAACGATCCAATCCAGCCGGGAGCCGGTTCGATTTTTCCCGGAATTGGTGGAAGGCAAAGCGGTGTATCATGACATCACCCGGACCATCCTGAAAAAAACCGGGATGGATGTGGAGGAAATCACGCCGGAACAGGCTGCCCGCCACCTTTGGTCGATAGCCCGCGATTATGATTTGGTTGTCCATGAGTTCTTCTTGAGTGACCGGGCCGGCCACAAACAGGATCCCTGGTTGCTTCAATATGTGACGCACCATTATGATCGTTTTTTGGGGGAACTTGTGCGGTTGAAAGGGCCGGAGGATACGATTGTATTGGTCAGCGATCATGGAAACAGCGAAGATTTGCGGGTGAAAACCCATACCGTCAACCCGGTTCCCACCCTGGTGATCGGGGACATTGACGCATTCTCGGAGATTGACACCGGAGCGTGGGATTTAACGGGAATTGCTCCGCTGTTGCACCGGATCGTGTCCAGGAATAAAAATGGGGTAAAGGATCGGTGATTATGCGTTCAAGATATATACCACAAGTGACAGAAGCAGCCATTCCGGAGGACGGAGGCTGGACCGAACTCCGTGCGGATGGCACGGATACGTTGGTGTTGTCCATTCCGGAGTGGGCCGGCGATGTCAAACAATCGGAGGAAGCGGATGAATATGTCTGGATGTACGACCGCGGCAATGACGCTTATCTCTTTTGTTTCCGGTTGAAAGGGAAACGGGAATATGCGGTTGCGTTTCCGAGGGAACATGCAGGGATCCTCTTGAAAGACAAACGCGCTTACGCGCCCTTTCATTTGTTGATCACGAGTCAACCTTTGTCAGATTCCGATTCGTTGGATCCTTGCTTTTTGTTCCGGAATATCAAATTAAAAAGGCATCCCCAGGCGGGATGGTGAAGAAGACAAAAATCCCCTTTTTTCTTTGAAAAGAAGGGGATTTTTTATGTTTCAGCCATCGTCCATGTTGTAGATGTATTCTTGCCGGGGATGTTCGTCGTCTTCCCGTTCTTGTTCGCTTTTGAGACGGTCCAATAATTTTTTATATTCATCGGCTCTTGTATAAGGCGGCTCGGTTTCCAACACCTTGGTGAGAGCCCGGATGACAATGCCTCGTTCTCTGGGTGTCAGGTACATAAAAGAAACCCCCCGGGATTTAGGGTAATCAAGATCTAAATTATATCCTACCCGCATTAAATAAAAATTACACGACAGATCTGTCTTTTTTGTGATGTTTTTATGTCCGATTGACATGAATCCGGGAAAAAAGCCGTTTGTATTCCGGAAGACAGGGTAAAAGTTACTGATGATAATATCGGGCAGGTTGGCAAAAGCTAAGGACAGCGGAGTTGCGGAAAGAAAGATGATGGAGGAGAGTTGAATGAAAACCACTCAAACCACTCCACATAATGTATCTTATGAAGTGGATGAATTTAATAGTCGCATTAAATTGATCCAATACAGCCGGTACGATGTGGAGTCCCTGTTGAAACACCTGGAAGAATTGGCCAAAGAAAAGGATATCGGTAAAGTGATGATTTATGCAAACCCTGAGGACATCTCTTTTTTTGAGAAGCTCGGGTTTCAAAGAGAGGGAGAAATCAGCGGTTTTTTCCAAGGAAATCCGGCTTGTATTTTGTCCCGCTTTTTGGAAGAGGACCGTGCGCATAAAAAAGATGAGGAGAAAAAAGACAAAATTGTGGAGATGGCAGAGAAGGTCGAAACCATTAAAGAGCGTCCGCGTCTGGATCCCAGGTATCAATTGCGCCATGCCGTGAAAGAAGATGCGGAGGCTTTGGCAAAGTTGTATCAGCTGGTCTTTGAAACATACCCCACCCCCATTCATGATCCTGATTTTATCCGCCAATGCATGGACCAGGATGTCTACTTCTCGGTGGTGACCGAAGGGGATCAGATTGTCAGTTCGGCTTCGGCGGATGTTTTTCCGCATTTTCAATGTGCGGAAATTACCGATTGCGCCACTCACCCGGATCATCGGGGCAACGGACTGTTGAGTGCTATTATTTATGATCTGGAATTAAGAATGAAAGAAAAAGGGATCCCTCACCTGTTTTCATTGACCCGGGCGGTTTCCACGGGAATGAATATGGTGATCGCCAAGCTGGGTTTTGAATATAAAGGGCGATTGATCCAAAACAGCCAGATCTCGGGGGATTTTGAAGATATGAATATCTGGGTGAAAGAGTTGTAAAAAGGCGGGATGTGGGACGGAAGGAAACGGAGCGGGACAGGATCCCGCTTTTTTCAATGCTCCGGGACGGGATGATTCGGAGAATTAAAAATATTGGATTTAAACTTTTTAAAAAGATCGTAGTGAAAGGGAATTTCGGTTAAAATAACTATTGAAGTTGTATACAGATTGTGTTAAGTTAATCACTGTGACATTGAGCTAGTAGGATCCAGGATTCACTTAAAGGGTTGGGACCTCACTGGACTAACCTTCCCCCGTGGTGAACAAGCAGATCCTAGCGGAATTTGGCTCACACCAACTTTTTGCTAGGAAGGGGGCCGAAAGAGATGGAATTTTCTACTTTCGGAAGACATGTAGCCATGGATGCATGGGGTGTTGATTTCGATCTGCTGAATGATGTCCAGCGTTTGGAGGAACACTTGAAAGACGCGGCAAAAGCCTGTGGAGCAACCGTTTTGTCCGTCCAATCGCATCAGTTTGAACCTCAAGGGGCCACTGTTTTAGTGTTGCTCTCAGAGAGTCATCTGTCCATTCACACGTATCCGGAAAAAGGGTTTGCCGCCTTGGATTGCTATACTTGCGGTCATACCGTTGATCCCATGATTGCCATTGAGCACATGTTCAATGTATTAAAACCCTCCCAAGCCTATCACAAAATGCTTCGGAGAGGTGTTAGGCCTATTGAGGTTGTCCAACCAGAACCAGCAATACGACCGATGAAAAAAATGACGGTTTAAATAGGGAACGGTGGGAATCCAAAAGCATGTTTTGGATTCCTTTTTCATTTTAAAAAAAGCCGAAGAACACTGTTCTTCGGCTTTTTTCGTCTTTATGATTTTTGTTCTTGAATGAACCGGCGGACTTGATCCCCGTCTTTTTGGCTCAACAGTCCCGCCGCCAGTTCTTTGGCTTTTTCCGAATCGGTTTGGCGGACTTTTTGTTTCACTTCCGGAATGGTTCCGGCACTCATGGACAATTCATGCAACCCGAGCCCGATCAACGCTTCTGTCATGGCGGTGTCTCCCGCCAATTCCCCGCACATGCCGACAACGATTCCTGCTTTTTCCGCGGCGTCACAGGTCATTTTCACCAGGCGCAACACCGCCGGATGTGCGGCATCATACAGATGAGCCACTTTCTCGTTGCCCCGGTCTGCCGCGAGGGTGTATTGGGTGAGGTCGTTGGTTCCGATGCTCATGAAATCCACTTCCGGCGCAAGTAAATCCGCATTGATGGCGGCAGCCGGAATTTCCACCATGATGCCGACCGGAATGTTTTCCGCAAAGGAAATGTCCTCATTTTTCAGTTCATTTTTGCACTCATCCAGCAGCGCTTTGGCTTGGCGGATTTCAGCGAGGTTTTCGATCATCGGGAACATGATCCACAGATTTCCGTGGACGCTTGCCCGGAGCAGTGCACGCAATTGTGTTTTGAAAATGTCCGGGTTGGAAAGGCAGAAACGGATCGCCCGGTGTCCCAGGAACGGGTTTTCTTCTTTGGGCAATTCGGCATACGGCAAGTCTTTGTCACCGCCGATATCCAAAGTCCGGATGACCACGGGACGGTCGCCAAACGCTTTCAAAACTTTCGCATAAGCGTCATATTGTTCTTCTTCATCGGGCCAGTGGTCATTTTCCAGATAAAGGAACTCGGTTCTGAACAAACCGACCCCTTCGGCATGGTTTTTCAGGGCGATGTCCACATCATTTAAACTTCCGATGTTGGCGAAAACCTGAATCCGTTTTCCATCGGCTGTATAAGCATCGGCTTTTGCTTCTTTCAATGCTTGCTCGCGTGCTTCGTTTTGTTTTTTGATCTGTTGGCGGATCGCTGCTTCGGTTTCTTTGTCCGGGTTGATTTGGATGGTTCCCTGATCCCCGTCCAACACAATGATGTCGCCGTCTTCAATTTGACGAATGGCCTCACCCAGTCCCAATACCGCCGGAATGCCCAAAGTCCGGGCCATGATGGCGGCATGGGCGGTTTTGCTTCCGCGTTCGGTTACCATCCCGCTGATTCCTTCCGGAAATTGGGCCGTGTCGGAAGGAGTCAATTCTTCCGCGATCACAACATGCCCCGGTTTTAACAAGGAAGGATCAAAAGGTTGTTTGCCGGATAAAATCAACAACAGACGGGTTCCGACATCACGAATGTCATCGGCACGGGCTTGCATGTATTCGTCATCGAGCGAAGCCATCAATTGGCTCATTTCATCGGTGACTTCCTGGCAAATGGATTCAGCGTTTTGTTTTTTGCTTTGAATCCGGTTTTTCATTTCGCCCGTAAAACCTGGATCGTCCAAAAAGGCAAGATGTGCATCAAAAACAGCGGCCTCTTCGTCACTCATCCGCTGGGAAGCGATCGAACGCAACTCTTGGATTTGTTCCCTGGCTTTTTCAATCGCTTGATTTAACTTTTCCACTTCAGCATCGGTATCGGAGATGGAGCGTGTTTCCACAACCGGTTTCTCTTTGCGCCACCAAATGGCCTGTCCGATATTTAACCCCGGTGCAGCCCCCACTCCCTTGATGTGTTGGCTCAACATGAACCCTCCTTAAAGTTAAGCATTGAGTTGTTCGATAAATTGTGCCAATTGGTTTACGGCTTCTTCAGCGTCTTCTCCTTCAGCCTTAATGACGATTTCGTCATTTTGTTTGGCTGCGAGCGACATGACCCCCAATAAGCTTTTGGCATCCACTTCTTTTTCATCTTTTACCAATTGGATTTTGCTGGAAAATTTTCCGGCTTCTTTGACCAAAAGTGCCGCCGGACGGGCATGCAAACCGCTTGGATTGGAAATGGTTACTTTCTTTTGAGCCATGAGACATGTTCCTTTCTTTTTTATCATTTTGGATTTTGACTGGCATATCGTCTACAAGGTGGAAAGGATGGCAACCTTTATTCTGTCCGGTGCAATGACCGGGGAGTGGATAAAAGCGATGCCGCCTGTTTCAGCAATTGATCTCCGTTCATCGTGGCAAAAGCAACCGGGTCGACTTGCGCAAACGGTTTTCGATGGGCTTTTGCGACCGGTTCGATCTCGTTCCGGAGATGGCTGATTTGGGGTTCGATCATGACGAGATCCGCGGATTCGAGATGTTCGCGCCAATCTTTGACACCGACAGCTTTTGCCGTTAAAGCCATCTCCTTTTGGGAAGCTGCTTCATTGATTTTTTGGCACAATACACTGGAAGTTGCCCCCCAGCTGCAAATGACGAGCAGGCGGATGGTGTGGTTCATTTCATTCCTCCGCTTCTTAAAGAAACGATGTTCCACCTTGGTTTTAGTAATAAAAAATAAATGCCATTTCATTTTAAATGCAAAAAGCATGCCAAGCAATAAAACAGACGGATTGGAAAGATTTTTCGCATCGGATGAGATGGGACATCCTTGTGTGCAACGAATTTACACACAAGGATGGAACCGTTTAATCGGAAGACGCCGATAAACGGGTCATTTCTTGTGCCGTCATCGCCGGATATTGAACGGAAAAGACGGATTCCAGTTGGAGCAAAAGGTTTTTCCATAAATAGGATGGTTGTTCCGCCCGGGATTTATGCCTGCCGCCGTGATTTTGGCGGGCCGTTTGATTGATTTGTTCTTTCAACAGTTGATCGGTGTAAATCGCCAGATGCATCCAGATTCCCAGTTCGCGTTCGGGGGTCCACTGAAATGTTTCTTGAAACAGTGCGCGATGGTTTTGGATCACATCGATGTATTTTTTGGGATTGAAGTGAGTGACCGTCTCCCGCAATCCTTGTTCCATCAATGTAAAGAGCCGGTTTTCGGGTTCCGGTTTGGTGTCGCGTTCCAAAGGCGAATCGTCCGGGCGGCTCTTGGATAACAGTTCTTTTAATTTGTCCCATCCGGCGGGTTGGTACAGTTCCCAAACCGGAATATATGGAATATCTTTCATTTTGGGGGGGACTGTTCCGACCACGGCGACCAGATGACAGGATTTCGCCAATTCTTCCAATTCCCCGGATTCGCGTTCAAGCGGATCGATTTGCACCGCACGGATCAACACGTCCTGGTCTTGCTCCGGCAAATGTTGTTTCAGCCAAAGTTCCAATGAAACCGCCGCTCCTTCGCCCGTTAAACAAACCGTGGCAATCACCCGCGGTTTCGGGTCGGATGAACGGGGTTGATACAACGAGAAGAAAAGGGAGATTAAATCCAATTCGTCTTTTGGCAAACGGATATCCAACGCTTGTTCCAAAGCGGTTCCAATCTGACCGGCCAGTTCGCGGTAAACCGGTTCAATCTTTAACCCGTTCAACGTTTTTTTCGCACGGGGCCCGGGTTGTTCCAAATAAGACTGGATGTGCAGGGCCAGGGCGTTGATCTTCGTGTCGGATATTTTTTGGGACAGAGGATGGTTCCAATGATCCACACATTGCTTAAGCACTTGCCGGATCGATAAGAACAGGTCTTGATCCCCGGACGGTTGCCGGGTTTTGGCTGAATGCAAAAGACGGGTGATATATTCATTGACCGTTTCCTGCAGTTGCCGGTTTAATTCCGCTGACGAAATGTTTTGTTTGCTTAATTGTTCTTTGGCTGCCAGCAGTTCGCGGTAGATGTTGTCCGCTTCGTCTGTTGTTTTTGCTGCCGCTTCTTCGGGTTCCGGATGATCTTTCATTTTGGCTTCGATGGCGGCCGAGATCCAGCCTTGTTTGCGCAGGTGGGCCGGCAAATCATGCAGTTGGATCACCACTTCTTGTCCGGTACGATTCATATGCCGGAGGAAAGCCCGGGCGCATGCAATCTGGATATCGCTTTTTAATTGGCCGATGTTTCCAAAGCAAGGATAAGTCAAAAGCCGCGAGCGGCATTCGGGGGACAGAGAAACGGGAATGTTCATCTGTTTCGATTCATCGAGGAGAAATGTTTCAATCAGTTGTTCCCGCACCTGCACAGGACGCTTTCTGAGCGGCGGAATTTCAATTTGCACGGAAAAACGGCGCTGTAATGTCGGCAATAACGCTTGTTCAGGAGGTTCGGTGGTGGCGCCGATCAGCCGGATGCGGGCAGGGTGTTCCACAGAAGCATCCCCGAGGCGACGGTAAAATCCCTGGTCCATCAGGTAAAAAAGCATTTCCTGTCCCGACGGGGGAAGCCGGTGGATTTCATCCAAAAACAAAATGCCGCCATTGGCCCGCTCCACCAATCCGGACCGGTTTTCCTGCGCACCGGTGTAGGCGCCTTTTTTCACGCCAAACAGTTGGGCCAGAAGCAACTCGGGGTTTTGGGCGTATTCCGCGCAGTTAAAAGAGACAAACGGCGTGTTTGGCGGAAGGTAATTTTTTTCGATGGCCACTTCGACCAATTTTTTAGCCATATAGGTTTTCCCGACACCGGTTTCCCCGGTAAACAAAATGGGAAGGCCTTTGGGAGGATATAAAAGGGCCGCCAAGGCATCGTCCAGCAATCCGTCATCTTCAGCCGGTTTCCAGCGCGAGGTTTCCCGGATTTTGTCCGGGCTGTCCACAGGAAAATATCTCACCGGGCGTCCCGCCTGTTTCCGGGCACGTCCCAGTTTGACCAATTCATTTAAATACCGGCTGGCAGTGGAACGGTTCAGGCCGGATAGTTTTCCGACTTGTTGTGCCGTCATTCCTTCCGGGTTTTCCAGGCAGGATTGACGGAGAACTTGTTCGATCCAATCCCGCTTTTTCATGGTACCGCCTCTTTTTCTCATTCTTCTAAGTATCATACACACTTTGCACACTATTGTCACCCGAGCGTGTAAAAAAGGCAAGAAAAAATGGAATCCAAATTTAACCGGACACCGGCAAAACCGGTGATTTTCATCTTTTTCGGGCATCGCCTGGGATGTGATGTTTTGGTACAATAAACAAAGATTGACTGAATCTCCGGACTTTTTGCCCGGCAAACTGGAGGGAAATCGATTTTGCATGAAAAATGGGAAGCATTAAAAACAAAGCTGCGCGAAATATATGATTTGGAAGCAACGATGGCCATATTAAGCTGGGATCAAAATACATACATGCCCCCGGCTGCAGCAGAAGCAAGAGGACACCAACTGTCCTTGTTGGGGAAATTGGTTCATCAGAAAAAAACGGATCCCCGGTTGGGTGAATTACTGGAGGATCTGGAAAAAGAGACGGCTTCTTCATCCTTTGATTCCGATCAGGCAGCCATCGTCCGGGTTGCCAAACGGCAATATGAGGAAGCACAAAAAGTTTCAGCAGATTTCATGGTCCGTTTTTACAGGCATATCACCGAAACCACCCAAGTGTGGCTGGAAGCGCGGGAAGCCAATGATTTTGACAAAGTGGCTCCTTACCTGAAAAAGACGTTGGAACTCAGCTTGGAATATGCCGGCTTTTTTCCGGAAAAAGAGCATGTGTCCGACCCGTTGATCAACCGTTCGGATTACGGGATGAAAGCGTCGACGCTCCGCAAGTTGTTTCAAGAGCTGCGAAGGGAATTGGTTCCGTTTGTGGAAGCGGTGACGAAGAAACCGGCTTCGGACCGTTCCTCCTTGGTGCAATCTTATCCGGTACAAAAACAACTGGATTTCAGCAAGGAAATCATTAAGCAGATGGGATTTGATTTCAACCGCGGGAGAGTGGATTTGTCGGCCCACCCCTTTATGACGCGGTTTGCGGCAGGAGATATCCGTATCACCACCCGTGTCAATGAGCGGGATATCAGCGAAGCGTTGTTCAGTACGATCCATGAAGCCGGGCATGCACTGTATGAATTGGGGATTCGCCCGGAGTATGACGGAACCCCGCTTTATGACGGGACTTCTTCCGGGGTTCATGAAAGCCAGTCACGTCTGTGGGAAAATGTGATTGCCAGAAGCCGGGAGTTTTGGACCTATTTTTATCCGCAATTGCAGGCCACGTTCCCGACCCAGTTGGGAAGGGTGACACTGGAAGAGTTTTACCGGGCCATCAACCATGTGAAGCGGTCGCTGATCCGCACGGAAGCGGATGAATTGACATACAACCTGCATGTGATCATCCGCTTTGATCTGGAACTGCTCATGCTGGAAGGAAAACTCCGGGTGGAAGATTTGCGTGATGCGTGGAATGAACGTTATCAGTCCGATCTGGGCATCACTCCTCCCGATGACCGTTCGGGCGTGTTGCAGGACATCCATTGGTATGCGGATTTTATCGGCGGACAGTTTCAGGGCTATGCGCTTGGAAATATCTTAAGCTGCCAATTTTACGAAGCGGCCTTAAAAGATGCCCCCCACATCCCGGAACAAATTGCACACGGGGACTTCACCGCTCTCCATTCCTGGCTGAAAGAACAGATCTATCAGCATGGAAGCAAATATACCGCGGACGAATTGATCCGGCGGGCAACCGGATCGGAACTGACCATTCAACCCTATCTGGATTATTTAAGAAAAAAATACAGCGAATTGTATTTATAGGGCAATTTGACAGCAAATGTCCCGGGAGGGCATTTGCTTTTTTTCTTATGAGGAAAAAAGCGGCTGTGGTATACTCATATTATAAATGTAAACTTTGTAATTTAATATGGTTTACAATCAAAAAGAAAGAATCGTCCGGACACCGGTTGATCCGACCGGTCCGGAAAAATGGGTTCATGAATTTTTAAGGAGCAGGAGGTTGCGATGACACTTCATTCTTTCAGCAGCTTGTTCAAGTGGGAAAAGTTGGCGGATAAGGCACTTCAGGGAGAAACATTGAGCATGGAAGAAGGTCTTTCGGTGTTAAATGCACCGGATGATGAATTATTGCCTTTGCTGCAAGCCAGCTTTCGTGTCCGGTGCCATTATTTCGGGAAAAAAGTCAAATTAAATATGATCATCAATGCCAAAAGCGGGCTTTGTCCGGAAGATTGCGGTTACTGTTCGCAATCGATTGTTTCCCAGGCTCCGGTTGAGCGATACAGTTTATTGAAAAAAGAAGATTTGGTCGACGGGGCCAAAGAAGCCATGGAAAGAAAAGCCGGAACCTATTGCATTGTGGCAAGCGGGCGCGGACCGACCCGGCGTGAACTGGATGAAGTGGTCCAGGCGGTCCGGGAAATCAAAGAAAAATATCCGCTTAAAATTTGTGCTTGTTTGGGAATTTTGAACGAAGACCAAGTCAAACGGTTAAAAGAAGCCGGCGTGGACCGTTACAACCACAACCTGAATACCGGAGAGAAACACTATGAAAACATCACCACCACCCATACATATCAAGACCGGGTGGAAACGCTGCAGTTGGTGAAAAAAGGGGGCATCTCCCCTTGTTCCGGCTATATTGTCGGCATGGGGGAAACCAAGGAACAAGTCGTGGAAATGGCGTTGGCCGTGCGTGAACTGGATGTCGATTCCATCCCGGTGAACTTTTTGAATCCCATCCCCGGGACCCCTTTGGAAGGGATGAATGAATTAAATCCGCGTTATTGCTTAAAAGTGCTTGCGTTGTTTCGTTTCATTTGTCCACAAAAGGAAATCCGGGTTTCGGGAGGAAGAGAAGTCAACCTGCGCCATTTGCAAGCATTGTCCCTCTATCCCGCCAATTCCATTTTTGTCGGGGATTATTTGACGACCGAAGGCCAGTCAGCCCTGTTGGATCATCAGATGATAAGGGATATGGGGTTTGAGGTGGAGGAAGCAGAATAACGAAAATCAAGAAAGAATCGATTGACCCGCTCGCCGTGAGAAATGTATGGTAAGATGGGAGTGAATTACATAATAACGAAAGGATGGAACGGATTTGTTTAAGAAAATTCTTGCCTCTTTGGGAGTGGGAGCGGCCAAAATCGATTTGGTTTTGGATTCCGATGTGGTCACCATGGGTGAAGAGGTTACTGGAAAGGTGTATGTGGAGGGAGGCGAAGTCGAACAGCAAATCGAAGAGCTGGAAGTCCACTTCAAGCTGGCGTCTTCTTATAAAAAGGACGATGAAATCAAGTATGTCAATGAAACCATTGCAACCATTCCGGTGATTCAGGAAGAATTTACGGTTCATCCCGGGGAAAAAAGAGAATTTGACTTCTTTTTTAAATGCCCTGAGCTGCTGCCGGTTTCATCCGTCAATACCCGTTATTATTTCCAATCCAATTTGGAAATCATAAGCGGCATTGATGCCAAGGACCGGGACGTTGTCGATGTCCGGCCATCGGGCCTTCTCAAAAACTTCTTGGGCGGATTTGCAAAGCTGGGCTTTGTTCACTATGGGGAAAGTTATACCGGCCAACGGAACGGGGGCGTGCAAATCATCCAGTTTCATGCCACGGATTGGATGCGCGGCAAATTTGATGAAATCGTGTTTCAGTTTAAACCGAAACAGGCGGTCAACAGCGTTCGGGGATTTTTTGAATTGGATAAAAAAACCAAAGGGCTGATCGGCATGCTGGCAGATGAGCTGGATCTGGATGAAAAAAAGGGAGCTTTTGAATTCCGTGCGGAAGAACTTTCCTCCGAAGAGGCAGCAGCGGAAACCATTCGCAATTTCATCATCAAAAATTCTTCCGGATTAATTACCGGATAATTTTGGAAATAATAATCCCCTCGATCCTGATGGACGAGGGATATTTATTTACATAAAATAAACTTCTTGGAAACACAGATTCAACCTGTAAAATCAAATTTTGTTTAATTTTAGTTTTAATTAAAATTACTGGTTAACAAAGACATGGAATTTTTAAATTTTCCCGGGAGGAAAGAATTATAAAAAGATATAAATATATATATAAAACTTTTTTATGACAAAGTTTTACGAAATAAAACAGAAAATCATCCAGGTCTTTGTGGGGGGAGGAGCAAACCGATGATATATATCTGTTTGCTGATCTTGTCGTATTTGTTTATCAGCATCAACCGGGCGTTGTTGGGAATCCCGGGTTTTTTCTATTATTCCAGTGTCCGGCCCGTCTTGAAAATGTACTTCCGTGACAAACTCTTTAAAGTGGAAGAAGTGTATTATTGGGAAATGGCTGAATCACTGGGAGACCGGGCTTTGTGGTCGATTCTGCCGGCTTATGTGTTGGCGTTTGACCTGTTGGATCTTCCGAATGTGTGGTTGAAAGCGGGGACTTTCCTTTTCATCAACTATTTGTGGTGTCTCTTTTATGCCGCCGCTTTGGTGAAAGAGTATATTCCCCAGACCCCCGCATTGAGACCGCGTGTGATGCGGGCAAGCAACCATTTATAAAGCGAGTCGGAACGTTGCTCAGGCATCCGTCGGGGATGCACCGGGCAACTTTTTGCTTTTCTAAAGGGATATTTAAAATAATAGAAAATCAAACCATTAATTAAAGTATATTTTAAAATTATTCAGAAATATATGTTATAATGAATGTAACCATGAATGGAAAATTTCATGAAATCTGGGTTTTCTTTGGAAGGGAGGGAAGGGATGAGAAAGGGGTGGATCATCTTTTTTGCTTTATGGCTGGTTGTGGCGGCGCTTCCTTTTTCTCACGGCCGGGCTCAGGATGCCTATTCGATCCGATGCAGTGTCGGTTTTGATGAACAAAGTGAGCGGTATTATGTGTATGCGCGGCTCACGGTCGGTTCCGGCGATCAAGTGGAAGGAAGCTGGTATTATTTTGACCGTGAACACAACCAATCGTTCCGCGAGATTGGCGATGGTGATGTCTCATTTTTAAAGATCGGGAATGATGCCGGGAAAACCACGGCACGTCTTAAGTTTGACGGGATTATCAACCGCAAGCCGTATATATTGGAAGAAGATTGCACGTTTACCCGGGAAGGCATCCGGTTGCAAGTGACACCTTCCCACGAGGGTATCCGCGCTTCCGGGGAAATTTTATACGGGGGTCAAGCGGCAGGAAAATGGCATTTTCAAGTTTTTGATCAACAAGGACAAGAAAAAGCCTCCGTTTGGCTCTGGCAGAACGGGGAAACCGCAACCCGGCGGTTTGAAGCGCTTCCTCCCGGCACTTATCAGGCACAGCTCACCTTTGACGGGACGATCAACGGCGACCGGCGGATATTAAGAGATGCTGATTCGTTTCAAGTCTCTCCCGAAAATGCTTCAACGAATTCCGAAGACGACGCCGGCGTGGCAGACTCTGGTCCGAAACCTTCGCAAAGCAGCTCCAATCCGTTTTCCTTCACACCCTTTGTCATCTTTTCGGTTGTCGCATTGGGAGCGGGAATTATCATTTGGGTTATTATTGATCGAAAAATGTGACGAATCAAAAGGAACCGGATCGTTTTGAAAAAATAATTTTGTCAGAAGGAATTAAAAAGTCGATAAAAACCCTTGACGAAAATAAAAAACAGAGAAATAATATTATTGAAATTAATTATAAACAAAATAAAATTTGTTAAGTTATGAATTAGTGTCAATCCTCTTGTAGTCAAAGCCGATCCTTAGGGATAGGTTTTTTTCTATCCCTCAAGTGAATGACTGTTCATTCAGATGGGGTTTTTCAAAAGAAGAGAGGAGGAGAACTCTTGCGACGCATTCAAAAAGCAGCAGTGTTGGGCGCAGGTGTCATGGGGGCATCGATCGCCGGGCATCTTGCGAATGTAGGAATTCCAACTTTATTATTGGACATTGTGCCGCGGGATTTGACGGAAAAGGAAAAGCAGAAAGGGCTGACGCTGGAAGACCGGGCGGTTCGTAACCGTTTGGCTCAAGCCGGGAAAGACCGTTTGTTCAAGGAAAAGCCATCTCCGCTTTATACGAAGGAAGCGGCTGAACGGATAGAAATCGGAAACATGGAGGACGATTTTGACCGCTTGTCCGAGGTGGACTGGGTGATCGAAGTCGTCGTGGAAAATTTGGAAATTAAACAAGATTTGTTCAAGCGCCTGGAAAAAGTCTGGAAACCGGGCATTGTGGTCAGTTCCAACACTTCGGGCATTTCCATCAACAAAATGGTGGAGGGTCGTTCCGAAGAGTTCCGGAAGCATTTCTTGGGAACACACTTTTTTAACCCCCCGCGCTATATGAAGTTGCTGGAGATTATCCCCAATGAAAAGACCGATCCGGCCATTGTGGAAGACATGAAGTCCTTTGCCGAGGAGGTTCTGGGCAAAGGGGTGGTCATATGCAAGGATACCCCCAACTTTATTGCGAACCGCATCGGAACTTACGGGCTTCAAGTCACGTTAGAGGCGATGGAGGAAATGGATCTCGGACCGGCCGAAGTGGACGCGATCACCGGACGTGCCATGGGGCGGCCCAAAAGCGCCACCTTCCGTACCCTGGATCTGGTGGGATTGGATACGTTTGTCCATGTGGCTGACAATGTGAGAGAAAATGTGGATGATCCGGAGGAAAAAGCGGCTTTTGAAGTTTCTCCCCTCCTGAAAAAATTGGTGGAAAACGGGTGGCTCGGTGAAAAGAGCGGCCAAGGATTCTATAAACGGGTGAAAACGGAAAAAGGAAAAGAGATTTTGGTCTTAAATCCGAAAACGCTTACTTATGAACCGCGCCAAAAACTGAAAGCCCCTTCACTGGAAGCAAGCAAACGGGCAAAAGGGTTGCCGGGCAAATTGCAAGCCTTGGTGTATGCCGATGATGTTGCCGGAAAATTGGCCTGGACCATCACGAAAAAAGTGCTTCTTTATTCCGCCGCCCGTCTGGAAGAAATCGCCGGTGACATCACCAGTGTGGATCGTGCGATGAAATGGGGATTCAACTGGGATTTGGGCCCGTTTGAAATGTGGGATGCCATCGGGCTTGAAAAATCCGTCAACCGGATGCGTGAAGAAGGAGAAACCATCCCGCAATGGGTGGAAGAGATGCTTCAGTCCGGAAAAACTGCTTTCTATCAAACGGAAGGCGGAAAAAACCGGGTGTTCTCGATCGGCGGCAAATATGAAGAAGTGGAAGAGCATCCAAAAGCGATCTCCTTGGCCCGCCTGAAAGAACAAGGGAAGAAAATTTTCGGAAACCGGGGAGCCACCCTGATTGATCTGGGCGATGACATCGCTTGTCTGGAAATCCATTCCCCCAAACAAGCACTGGGGCCGGAAGTGATCAGCATGATCAACAAATCGGTCAAAGAAGTGCGGAAGAATTACCGGGGACTGGTCATCAGTGCGGAAGCGCCCAACTTCTGTGTCGGCGCCAACCTGATGATGCTCTTGATGGAAGCACAAGATTACAACTGGCCGGAAATCGATTTGATTGTTCATCAGTTCCAGCAAGCCATGGGCTCTTTGCGGACCCTGGAGAAACCGGTCGTTGCCGCACCTTATGGCATGACGTTGGGCGGCGGCGTTGAGGTGTGCTTGCCGTGTGACCGGGTTCAGGCCGCCGGAGAAACCTACATGGGGCTGGTTGAAGTCGGTGTCGGTTTGATTCCGGGTGGTGGCGGCAACAGCGAAATGTTGCTCCGTTTCACCGAAGGCGTGGATCCGAAAGACCGGATTTCGTTGCAACCTCTGGTCAATCACATCTTTATGACCATCGGCCAAGCCAAGGTGTCAACCAGCGGCGAAGATGCCCGCAAATATAAATTCATCCGTCCGTATGACGGCATCACCGTCAACAAAGATCACTTGATTTACGATGCAAAACAAGTGGCCCTGGGACTTTACAACGCCGGTTACAAAGCTCCGGAACCGCGTAAAATCCCGGTGGTCGGGGAAACGGGATACAACACGCTGAAACTCGGTGCTTACGGGCTCTTGAAGTCTGGATATATCAGTGAGCATGACTACAAAATTGCTTGCAAATTGGCGTTTGTTCTGTCCGGTGGAAATGTGCCGGAAGGAACGCTGGTGGATCAGCAATATCTGTTGGATCTGGAACGGGAAGCCTTTTTGAGTCTGATCGGAGAACCCAAAACCCAACAAAGAATGCAACACATGTTGGTTAAAGGGAAGCCTCTTCGCAACTAACATTTGAAAAGGGGGAGAAAATATGCGCGAAGCAGTCATTGTGGCCGGCGCCCGTACTGCAGTGGGAAAAGCGGGAAAAGGGAGCTTGCGCAATTACCGGCCGGATGAAATGGCCGCAGCTGTTGTTTCGGATTTGATGCGGCGTGTTCCTCAGGTGGATCCCAAGGAAGTGGAAGATGTGATCTTGGGATGCGCGTTTCCTGAGGGAGAGCAAGGGATGAACCTTGCGAGAATCGTCGCTTTGAGGGCGGGACTTCCCACGGAGGTTCCGGGAATGACCGTGAATCGTTTCTGTTCTTCCGGCCTGCAAACCATTGCCATTGCGGCGGAAAAAATTATGTGCGGATTTGCCGACATCATGATCGCCGGTGGCGTCGAAAGCATGAGTATGGTGCCGATGGGCGGATATAAACCGGCGCCCAACCCCTATCTGATGGAACATCTGCCGGAAACTTACATGTCCATGGGGCATACGGCGGAAGAAGTGGCGAAGCGGTACAACGTGACCAGAGAAGATCAGGACCGTTTTGCCTTGGCCAGCCACCAAAAGGCGGCGGCAGCCATCAAAGCGGGGAAATTTAAAGATGAAATCGTTCCCTTGACCGTGAAGGAACATTTCTTTGATGAAAATGGAAAACTGCAAGTCAAAGAGCGGATCTTTGACACCGACGAAGGCGTCCGTCCCGACACCAATCTGGAAGTGCTCGGAAAATTACGTCCGGTTTTCCACGTGAACGGAACGGTGACCGCGGGGAACTCTTCGCAAACGAGTGACGGAGCGGCCGCTGTGATGATCATGTCCCGGGAAAAAGCCGAGGAACTGGGTGTGAAACCGCTGGCGATTTTCCGCGGATTCACCCTGGGCGGGGTGGATCCGGATGTCATGGGAATCGGTCCGGTGGCAGCCGTGCCCAAATTGCTTGAAAAAACGGGCATTCGTCTTGAGGACATCGATTTGATTGAGCTGAATGAAGCCTTTGCTTCCCAATCGGTGGCCGTGATCCGGGAGTTGGGACTGGATCCGGAGAAGGTGAATGTCAACGGAGGCGCCATTGCGCTGGGCCATCCCCTGGGATGTTCCGGGGCGAAATTGACCGTTTCCATCTTGGGAGAACTGGAGCGGCGCAATCTCCGTTACGGGCTTGTCACCATGTGTATCGGCGGCGGGATGGGAGCCGCGGGCATTGTGGAACGGGTAAGCTGACCGAAGCCAATTCATCAGGTTTTAAATTAACGGGAGGGAAGAAAAATGACAGATACAAAAGCAAAAGGCGGAGCTTATTTACTGGAGCAAAGAGATCCGGAAACGGTTTTTACGCCGGAAGATTTTACAGAAGAACACAAAATGATCGCCAAAACGACCGAAGACTTCGTCAAAGACAAAGTATGGCCGGTTTTGCCGGAAATTGAGAATCACCAATTTGAACATACCGTGCGTTTGTTGAAAGAAGCAGGAGGTTTGGGGCTCCTTGGTGCGGACGTGCCGGAGAAATATGAAGGGTTGGGTCTGGACAAAGTCAGTTCCAGTTTGATCACGGAGAAAATCTCTCTTGCCCGTTCTTTTGGTTTGTCCCACGGGGCGCATGTGGGGATCGGGTCCCTTCCGATCGTCTTTTTCGGAAATGATGAACAAAAGAAAAAATATCTGCCGGATTTGGCTTCCGGACGGAAAATTGCCGCTTATGCCCTGACGGAACCCAGTTCCGGATCGGATGCCTTGGGGGCAAAAACGACGGCGAAATTGAGCGATGACGGAAAATATTACATCTTAAACGGGGAGAAACAATGGATTACCAACTCCGGTTTTGCCGATGTGTTTATCGTTTACGCCAAAGTGGATGGCGACAAGTTTACGGCGTTCATTGTGGAACGTGATTTCCCCGGGGTTTCTGTCGGGCCGGAAGAAAAGAAAATGGGAATCAAAGGATCATCCACCCGCACCTTGATCCTGGAAGACGCCAAGGTCCCGGTGGAAAACTTGCTCGGAGAACTGGGCAAAGGGCACAAAATCGCCTTTAACATTTTGAATATCGGCCGTTACAAACTGGCCATCGGCACCGTGGGTTCCTCCAAACGGGCCATCGAGATCTCGGCAAAATACGCCAATGAACGGAAACAATTTAAAGTGCCGATTTCCAAATTCGGACTCATTCGCGAAAAATTGGCCAACATGGCGACCAAAGTGTATGCTGCGGAAAGCTTGGCGTACCGGATTGCCGGAATGTTTGACGCCAACCTGGAAGGAGTGGAAAACGCGGAAGGTTCCGTGGTGGCCAATGCGATCGGGGATTTGGCGATCGAATGCTCTGTGTCGAAAGTGTTCGGTTCCGAAGTGCTCGATTATGTGGTGGATGAAGGGGTACAAATCCATGGCGGTTACGGTTTCATGAATGAGTACGAGATTGAAAACATGTATCGCGATTCCCGGATTAACCGTATTTTTGAAGGAACCAACGAAATCAACCGGCTGATCATCCCGGCCACCTTGATGCGGAAAGCATTGAAAGGGGAATTGCCTTTCTTGCAAGCCGCACAAAATCTGCAAGAAGAATTGTTGACCATGATGCCGTACTTCCCGGATGAAGATGCTCCGGTTTTGGAGGCCGAAGAACATTATGTGGAAAATGCGAAGAAAATCTTCTTGATGGTCGCCGGACTGGCCACGCAAAAATACGGGGAGAAAATGCAAAAAGAACAAGAATTGCTGCGTGACCTGGCAGATATCGCCATCGAGACCTTTGCCATGGAGAGTGCTTTGTTGCGCACGAAAAAAGCCATTCTTAAAAATGGTGAAGAAAACGAACAAGCCAAAATCGATTACACCGTGGCTTTCATCTATGAGTCGATGCAAAAAGTGGATGCGCTGGCCCGCCATGCTTTGGCAGCCATCGAAGAAGGCGATGTCCTGCGCACTCAACTTTCGGTATTGAAAAAGCTGACCCGGATCCAACCGGTAAACGAAGTGGAATTGAAACGCCGGATTGCCGCCCGGATCATCGATGCCGAAAAATATGTGGTTTAATCGACGCTTTCAGGCTGTTGGCAAAATCGTCAACAGCCTTTTTTTATTGGAACATTTCCTTTCATGATGTCTATTTCATTTCAATGGAGGTTTCGTCCGGAATCAAATGATGTCGCCTTTTTCAGGGCAAAGGCGGATGAACGAGGGAACGTCTTCCACTGTGAACGGGCGTTTGAAATTGAGTATTCCTTGGCATTCAGAGTGTTGATATCAAAATATTTATAATTATATTTATAATGCTGGATCCGGAATCAAGTCCCCCTTTTGCATGCTTGAAGAAGAAAAGGGGGCCGAAAAGGGAAGGTTAAAAAACCTCTTTTTTGCCGAGAAATTTAAAAAACCAGCGATGGTAAAACCATTCGATGACGGCATAGACGATCCCGACGGTCAGGGAAATTTGAAACAGAGGCACTTGGTTGATTTTAAAGTTTTTGGTGCCGATATCCATATCAAAAAAGTAAGTCCCGATGAACCAAACGATGAGAAAACTTAACAATGCATCCGACAGGGTGGTGAACACATTTCCCATTTTCGGCAGCAAAAAGAAATCCCCCAGATATCCGGCCAATGCCAGAACAATGCTGACAAACAGAATCGATTTATAATCAATGTCGTAAATCAATCCCATAGTAAGGTAAAGAAGAAAAGTGACATAGATAAACTTGATGATCAGATGGTAAGTATGATTCAACGCGCAAGCTCCTTTCCGGTTTTTTCTTATTATTTCACCGCCATAAACGCCTATGCATGCGGTGGATTCAATCGGTTTCATACAGCGCCAGCCGCGCGCGGATGGCTTGATTGAGTTGCCGTGCAGCCCGGGTGGTTAAGTGGTGCGGCTTGTGGTTCAGCGGAAAATGAGTGGAATTGGGCAGGTTTTTGGTGAGAACTTCCGTATATTTGCGAAACCGGTCATTCCGGGTTCCCGAGAAAACCAAGACGGGCGCCTGAATGCTTGGCAGGAGCCTGGTACCGTTAAATGTCCGGCTGTATTGAAAGTATTGCTTGATGTTTTCCGGGTTTCCCATGCGGGCCGCGGCATGGAGATAAGCATACATTTTGAGGCTGCCGGCGTTGGCCAGGCAAAAGCTCCGTGACAAAAGCGGAAAGCCGGTGCGGTTGCACAAAGCCACAGCCAGCTCCAACTCCGCTTGGATGACCGGATCGGATATTTCCGAAAGCGCACTGATCAAAATGCCGCCCAAAAATCGTTCGGGATGGCGATGCAAGGCGTTTAAGGCCACGCTTCCGCCTGTGGAATACCCGGCCAGATAAGCTTTTTCGATTTGCAAGTGATCCATCAGGCAGCAAAGATCCTGGATGATCAACGGATAAGTCACCGGCTGGCGGGACGGGCCGCTGAATCCATGTCCGCGAACGTCAAAAAGGATCAGTTGATAACGGTGTTTCAGATCTTCCATCTGATAGTGGAAGACGCGGCTGGTGATCAGCGGAGGATGGATAAAAATGATGGCGGGTCCGTTTCCTTCCGATTCGTAGTAAAGCCGGGTTCCGCCGCAATCCAAAAAGGGCATTTTTTTCGCCTCCTTCACTTGTTGGCTTTATTTTGGCAGGAAGCCGGAAAAAGTATGAAAAAAATGCCCGCAATGGTGGCAGGATTTTGAGGGCGCCGGAGGGAAGATTAAGCAAAAACGGGTTTGCTTGCACAAGCCGGGAATCAAAGCAAACCTCAATTTTGATATTTTTGTCAAAATATCGACAAATTACAGGAAAATTTTTGACAAAAATTTCTATATAATGGAAGAAACAGAAGCAGAGTCTGAGATGGAGCTGATCGGCGATGGAAGAATTGCAATCTTTGTTGCATGCCATGATGGAACGGATGGATATGCAGTCTGCAAGCATTGAACAGATCAAAACGGATATCTCGGATTTAAAAAAGAATTTGAACAAGGTGGAGCAAAAAGTCGACCGGATCGAATCGCACGTCAACGGAATGAAACAAATGGTGGGAATCATCAAAGAGGAACTTTCCTGTATCGACCGTTCAAAAGAGAGGCTGGATCAGGTTCTGATGGAAGAAGAAAATTGGCAGGAACAGATCACACAGGCTTTGGCCTTGTGTTCCAAAGAAAAGAAGAATCAGCTGAAAAACATCATTGATCAGCATGTAGGGTAAGCCCGGACGCGTCGTTTGGGTTTTTCTTTGTTTTGAATCGGTGTTATAATGGATACGATTAGAAGTGCCCCTTGATAAAGGAGGAAACAAAGTGAGCATCAATGGTGTGGAATGGCTGCTGATATTTGTGGTGGCACTCATTTTGTTTGGTCCGAAGAAACTGCCGGAACTGGGACGGGCCCTTGGGAAATCGCTTCGAGAATTTAAAAAGGCCACCAGCGGGGTATTAAGCGAAGAAGATTCGGGACAAGGAGCAGAAGCCAAGCCGGATGCACCCAAAGCAGAAATTGCCAAGACCGGAAATCCGAAGGCGGAAACCCAAACCGTGAAAGACGAAACAAAAACACCCAACCTCTAAAAACCGGAGGTGGGTGTTTTTGCTGTTTCCGTTCAGCAACAACGGCGGATGTCGCCGCTTCCGTATCGTTCATCGATGGCCTGGCGGTAAAATTCGGCTCTTGTCATCGGGGTTTGGTCCGGATGATGTTTTTGAAGGTGGTCAAGATATCGGTCGTAATTGGGAACACCGGCCATTTCATTTAAATAATAGGCAAGGGCCCGGCAGGATTTTTTGATCCATTTCACCATTCAAATTCACCCCTTCACGGTTTTGGGTTGATGCGGAACATATGGCGCTTCTTTTGCCGACAGGGGTTCGTGTTTGACCAGCACCTTGTACCAGATGCGGGCCGCATCCACAATAATCACGATCACAAAAGCAATGAACAAGAAGGTTAAGACGGCATCAATCTGGTTGTTCAAAACGATGCGCTTCATTTCTTCGATCGATTGCGCCGGACCCAGCAACTGGTTGTTGGCAATCGCTTCGGAATATTTGTTGGCCGCCGCGATAAATCCGACCGACGGATCGGGATGGAACAACTTTTGCCATCCGGCTGTCATGGTGACAATGGTCAGCCATCCCAGCGGAATGAACGTCACCCAGGAGTAGGCGGCTTTTCCCATCTTGATCAAAATGGTGGTGCCGACAACCAGCGCAACAACCGCGAGCATTTGGTTGGCGATCCCGAACAGGGGCCATAACGTGTTAATGCCGCCCAACGGGTCAATGACGCCTTGGTATAAAAAGTAACCCCAGCCGGCAACAACGAGTGCGCTTGCCAAGATGTTTGCCGGATAAAACTTGGTGTCACCCAGTTTCGTGACAACCCTTCCCATCAAGTCTTGCAAAATGAAGCGGCCCACCCGGGTGCCGGCATCAATGGTGGTCAGAATGAATACAGCTTCAAACAAGATGGCAAAGTGATACCAGAATGCCATCAACGATTGTCCGCCGAGCACTTCGGAAAAGATGACGGACATTCCGACGGCAAGGGTCGGAGCTCCGCCGGTGCGGGAAAGAATGGTGCTTTCCCCGACCGATTCAGCCAATTGCGACAAATCCTGCGGCGTTACGGTAAATCCCATCTCCGTCACGGCCCGGGCTGCCGAGATGACATCATTTCCGATCACCGAAGCCGGACTGTTCATGGCAAAGTACACACCGGGAGTCAGGATGCATGCCGCGACCAGTGCCATGATGGCGACGAAAGATTCGGTCAGCATTCCGCCGTATCCAATCATGGTGGCATGGGATTCCCGGGCGATCATTTTGGGAGTGGTGCCGGATGAAACCAAAGCGTGGAATCCGGAGATGGCACCACAAGCGATAGTGATAAAGACAAACGGGAACAAATCGCCGGAGAACACGGGACCGGTTCCGTCAATGAATTGGGTTAAGGCCGGCATTTTAAGGTCCGGCAAGACGATGACAATGCCGACGGCCAGTCCAAAAATGACCCCCACTTTTAAAAAGGTGCTTAAATAATCGCGTGGGGCGAGCAAAAGCCAAACCGGGAGAACCGATGCGACAAAACCGTAAATGATCATCATCCAAGCAATGGTGGTGCCTTCAAACGTGAAGTATGAAGCCAAAGCCGGATGAGCGGATACATATTGCCCCCCGTAAATGGACAAAAGCAACAGGGCAAACCCGATGATCGAAGCTTCCAGCACTCTCCCCGGCCGCAGATAGCGCATGTAGATGCCCATAAATACGGCGATGGGGATCGTCATCACGATGGTGAACATTCCCCACGGGCTGTGTGCGAGCGCTTGCACAACCACCAATGCCAATACCGCCAGCAAAATAATCATGATTCCCAAAATGGCGATGGCAGCCGTGAATCCGCCGACCGGCCCGATTTCTTCGCGTGCCATGTCACCGAGTGACTTTCCGTTTCGCCGCATGGAACCGAACAAAATGATAAAGTCTTGCACGGCCCCGCCAAGCACCACGCCGACGATGATCCAGATCGTTCCCGGCAAATACCCCATTTGTGCCGCCAAAATGGGACCGACAAGGGGACCGGCGCCGGCAATGGCCGCAAAATGGTGGCCGAACAACACCCATTTGTTGGTGGGAACATAATCTTTGCCGTCATTATGAATTTCTGCCGGAGTTTTCCGATTGTCATCCAATTCGAAAATTTTCCGCGCGATAAAACGGCTGTAAAAACGGTAAGCAACCGCATAGGTGCAGACGGCGGCGGTAATCAGCCAAAATGAGTTCACCGATTCGCCGCGGTTTAAGGCCAAAATGGCAAACCCGGCGGCGCCTAGTACGGATATTCCTCCCCAGATGAGAATGGACAATAGTCGATTTTTCACGTTCAACCCTCCTGCTGATGAGAATTTGTCCGAACCGGTTGGATAGTGTTGCTTCATCGGATTCATCAAAATATTTATTGAATTTTATCATTATTATACTGGAGATTTTTTATGATTTCGACAAAAATATTTCCGATTTTAGTCAAAAAATAAGGTCTCTGTTCCCACGGACCTGTATTGAAAAGGACGGAGTTGAAGAAAAACTAATGTAATTTACGGTTTTATGCTATACTGTGAGAAGTTAAAGTGGAAGAATAATAAGGCAGGCGATTGTTTAGCGGAGGTGAACGAGATGGCGATTTCCAAAGAAGAGGTTTATAAAGTGGCTGAACTGGCCCGTTTGAAATTAAGTGAAGAGGAAGCGGAACAGTTTACCAGCCAGTTAAATGATATTTTGGAGTTTGCCAATAAATTGAACGAATTGGACACAGATCATGTGGAACCGACCAGCCATGTCATTCCAATGATCAATGTGATGCGGGAAGACGAAGTGCGTCCGTCCCTGGACCGGGAAAAAGTATTGAAAAATGCACCGGAACATCAAGACGGAATGTTTCGTGTGCCGGCAGTTTTTGAAGAGTAAGGGGGAGAACGATGTCGCTGTTTAATGAATCCATCAAGAGCATACATAAACGCTTGGCAGATCGTGAAATTTCGGTCAAAGACCTGGTGAATGAATCTCTGCGGCGCATTGAAGAAGTCGACGGACAAGTGCAAGCTTTCGTTCACGTGGACGCGGAAGGCGCCCGAAAGCGTGCGGAAGAGTTGGACAAGAAGCTTGCAAACACTTCGGAAAAAGGTCTGCTCGCCGCTTTACCGGCAGGCATCAAGGACAACATTTGCACCGAAGGCATGACCACAACGTGTGCCAGCCGGCTTTTGTCCAATTACCAGCCGATTTATAACGCAACGGTGATGGATAAATTGGAGCAGGCTGAAGCGGTGACAGTGGGAAAAATGAACATGGACGAATTTGCGATGGGTTCCTCCACGGAAAACTCCTCTTTGCAATTGACCCGCAATCCGTGGGATTTGGACCGGGTTCCCGGAGGATCCAGCGGAGGTTCGGCCGCAGCGGTTGCTGCCCGTGAAGTCTATTTCTCGCTCGGATCGGATACCGGCGGATCGATCCGCCAACCGGCGGCGTATTGCGGCGTGGTTGGCATGAAGCCGACCTACGGGCGTGTTTCCCGTTACGGTTTGGTGGCTTTTGCCTCTTCACTGGATCAAATCGGGCCGTTGACGAAAAACGTGGAAGACGCCGCGTATGTCTTGCAAGCCATTTCCGGCCACGATCCTCATGACACCACTTCGGCCCCGGTGGAAGTGCCGGACTATCTGTCTGCTTTGACCGGAGAGATCAAAGGCATGAAAGTGGCTGTGGCCAAAGAAATGATGGGAGAAGGCATTGATCCTTCCGTCCGTGAAACGGTTCAAAAAGCGATTGACCAGCTGGAGAAAATGGGCGCACATGTGGAGGAGGTTTCCCTTCCCCATATGGAATACGCGGTTGCGGCCTACTACATCATTGCCCCGGCAGAAGCTTCTTCCAACCTGGCCCGCTTTGACGGCGTGCGGTACGGGGTTCGCAAAACCGGGAAAAACTTGCTGGATCTTTATCTGGAGTCGCGCAGCCAAGGCTTCGGTCCCGAAGTGAAACGGCGGATCATGCTCGGAACTTATGCACTCAGCTCCGGTTATTATGATGCTTATTACAAAAAGGCGCAAAAAGTGAGAACATTGATCCGTCAGGATTTCGAGAACGTATTCAAGCAATTTGACGTAATTGTCGGACCGACCACGCCGACAACGGCTTTTAAAATCGGGGAACAAGCGGACGATCCGCTGACCATGTATATGAATGATATTTTGACCATTCCGGTCAACCTGGCAGGATTGCCGGCCATCAGTGTTCCGTGCGGTCTGGCGGACGGCATGCCGGTTGGTTTGCAGATCATTGGCCAGCCTTTTGCCGAATCGACGGTATTGCGCGTGGCTCATGCCTATGAACAACAAACTGAGTCATTGCCGGCTCCGATGGTGGGAGGGAACGCAGAATGAGTAAATATGAAACAGTCATCGGCTTGGAAGTTCACGTGGAACTGTCCACGAAATCCAAAATCTTTTGCGGTTGTTCAACTGAGTTCGGAGCTCCCCCCAACACGAATACCTGTCCGGTTTGCCTGGGGCATCCCGGCGTGCTTCCGGTATTGAACAAGCAAGCGGTGAATTTTGCGATGAAAGCCGCCATGGCCCTGAATTGCGAGATTGCTGAATACAGCAAGTTTGACAGGAAAAACTATTTTTATCCGGACAGCCCGAAAGCTTACCAAATCTCTCAATATGATCAACCGATCGGTCAAAACGGATGGATTGAAATCGAAGTGGACGGGAAAAAGAAACGCATCGGCATCACGCGTCTGCATCTGGAAGAAGACGCCGGAAAGCTGAATCACAGCGAAAACGGCGACGGATCGCTGGTGGATTTCAACCGTGTGGGAGTGCCGCTGATTGAGATCGTATCCGAACCCGATCTCCGTTCACCGGCTGAAGCCCGGGCGTACTTGGAAAAATTAAAAACGATCATCCAGTACACGGGCGTATCTGATGTCCGGATGGAAGAAGGCTCGTTGCGTTGCGATGCCAATATCAGTTTGCGTCCGGTCGGCCAAAAAGAATTCGGCACCAAGACGGAAATGAAAAACTTAAACTCGTTCAAAAACGTGGAAAAAGCGCTGGAATATGAACAAAAGCGGCAACAGGAAATCCTGGACCGCGGCGAAAAAGTGGTGCAACAAACCTTGCGCTGGCTGGAACAGGAAAACCGGACGAAAACCATGCGCAGCAAAGAGGAAGCGCATGATTACCGCTATTTCCCCGAACCGGATCTGGTTACGCTTCATATTGACGAAGCTTGGAAAGAAGAAATCCGCGCAAGCATCCCCGAATTGCCGGATCAGCGGAAAGAACGGTACCAAAAAGAGTTCGGGCTCAGTGATTATGATGCGGGCATTTTGACCAGCTCCAAAGCCGTTGCCGATTTTTATGAAGAGACGGTGGCGAAAAAAGCGGATCCGAAACTGGCTTCCAACTGGATCATCACCGAACTGTTGGGATATCTGAACCGGGAAGGCATCGAAATCGAAGCCATCCGGATGACCCCGGCTCATTTAGCTGAAATGATCTTATTGATTCAAAAAGGAACCATCAGCAGCAAAATCGCGAAAAAAGTGTTCAAAGAAATGTTGGATACCGGAAAAGACCCCGGAACCATCGTGAAAGAAAAAGGATGGGTCCAAATCAGTGACGAAGGGAAGCTGAAAGAGGAAGTCGCAAAAGTGATTGCCGCCAACCCGCAATCCGTTGAGGACTTTAAAAACGGAAAAGACCGGGCGCTTGGCTTCCTGGTTGGTCAGGTGATGAAAGCAACCCGGGGCCAAGCCAATCCGAAATTGGTGAATGAGTTGATCTTAAAACAGATTCAGTCGTCCAATTAAAAAGCTCGCCTTTCGGCGGGCTTCTTTCTAATCAGAAGGAGGCTTGGTTGTGCTGCTTTTTCATCTTGTGATTATTGCGCTTCTGTTGGGGGCGGGGGTTTATTTTTTATTTTTTGTGCCGGCCCCTTATGAAGCGGTTACTTTTTTGATTTTTGCGCTGTATTTTTTGTTGACCTATTATGAGCGGACGGCCCGGGCGTTTCCCAAACCCGTTTATTGGGTGACGGTTTTTTTGCTGGCTTTAAACGGAGTGGCTCAGGTCTTTTTTTATGCGGAAGGCCTGATGAACGGGATGATCAGCTTCTTTTTCGCTCTTTTGACATTTAAATCCATGCAGAAAGTGGCAGACCATTCAAAATAAGGGGATGTGTGATGGCGGAAAAAATCGGGGTGCTGGTGATTGCCCATGGTTCCAGAAGCAGCCGGTGGGTCCGGTTGGTTGATGATGCCGTGAAGCAGGTGAAAACGGAACATCCACTTACGGTCGGATTTTTGGAACTGGTGGAAGGCCGGAAGATCCAAGACGGGATTGATGCATTGGAAGCCCAGGGGGTAAACCGGATTTTTGCCATCCCCCTGTTTGCATCTTCCGGCAGCAAACATATTGAAGAAATCCGGTTTATGTTGGGGCTGACCGGCCGGCTTCCGGCCGCATCCGATGTCGCCCCGTTGAACGTTCATGCCAAAGTGGCGATGAGTCCCGCGATGGACGATCATCCGTACATTGCGGAAATGTTGGCCAAAAGAATCCAAGCTCTTATCCGGAAACCGGAGGAAGAGGCGGTTTTGCTGGTGGGACACGGAAATGAATTGCCCGGTTTCAAAGAGAAGTGGGAAGCCGGAATGAACGGATTGGTAAAGCAGCTGCGGCGAAAGTTTCCTTTGGCCTGTATCACCTCTGCCTCCCTTTCATCGGACGAATTGCAAAAACGGGCTGATGCTTTGAGTCAGAAATACCGGGTGTTGGTTTTGCCTTTGTTTTTAAGCGAGGGGTACTTCACTGACCAACTGATTCCCTCCCGTTTGGAAGGATTGAAGGTGGAATACCTCAGGTCGGCATACTTGCCGGATCCGGGAGTTTCCCGTTGGATGGAGGCCATGGTGGAGAACCTGAAGAAAAAGACCAAGTCATAACAGATGACTTGGTCTTTTCTTTAAGATCCGGCAATTTGTTCAATCCGCCGGCAAACTTCTTCCGGGGTCAGGCCGCTTGCGCTGATGACCGGACAGTTTTCCACTTGGTCTTGCATGCCCATTAAATTCTGATCTTGTCCGGATATGACAATTGCGGCATAATTACCTTGATTTTGCAGTGATTCCGCTTGATATTCCTCAACTTGGAAACCTCTTTGGCTCAAGTAATCACGGACGGGAGATAATCCGGCTTCCACTGCAACGCGTTTCATGATTTAATCCCTCCTGTTTCTTGGTACGTTGTTAGTTTGATGGAAATGGCCCGGAATTATACGAAATGATGTGGGAGGAGAGAGGATGGAGAAAATTCGTTATTGGGGATGGATGGGATGTTTATGGTGGATGATCATTTTCTTGCCTTTGTTGCCGGCAGAGGCCCATCCGTTGCATCTGGTGTCTACGGATCTATCGGTCGAAGGCAATCAAATTCATGTTTCGATGCTGATCAATGAGCCCCTGTTGGAACAGGTGGCGGGGAAGCAACTGGTGCTGAAGGAAAATAAAGTGCGTGAAGAACAGGAGAATCAAATCGAAAGCTATATAAAAACACGGTTTGTTGCAAAAAATAATAACCGTCCGATGCCATTCACATTGAAAGAAATCACCCGGCCGGAACCGGGGCACTACCGGGTGGAGGGAGCGTTTATTTCCACAGAACCGGTCGGCAAAGTGGATCTGTCTTATCAAATGTTCTTTGAATTCAACAAAGGCCAACACCAAAACGTGGTCAAGATCGAAAACGGGGATCAGGAAGGGCATTATGTTTTTCATGATGACAACCGGCATCTGACTTTCTCCAAACAAACGGATTTGTCGGTTTGGCTGACGGCCAAAGAGTTTGTTTATATGGGAATGACACACATCTGGTTTGGGTTTGATCACCTGGCTTTTTTGGCGGGGCTTCTGGTGGCCGCGGGAAACGCGAAAAACTTGTTGAAGGTGATTACTTGTTTCACTGTTGCCCATTCCATCACGTTGATTTTGGCCGTCATGGACATTATTGCAGCCCCCTCGAAGTGGGTGGAAGTGCTGATTGCACTGACCATTGTTTATGTTGCAGTGGAGAATTTCTTTTTCCGGACATACCCTCATCGACTGACCGTGACGTTTTTCTTCGGATTGATTCACGGTTTGGGATTTGCCGGTTCGCTGGCGGATATCCACTTGCCCAAAACCAACTTTCTCACCGCTCTCTTTTCGTTTAATGCGGGGATTGAAATCGGGCAATTGTTGGTGGTTTCCCTTGTGTTCCCGTTGCTCCGGCGGATCCGCATGCGAAACGGTGCGCTTGAGCGCCGGATCATCCGGTGGGTTTCAGCAGTGATGGCGTTGTTGGGAATTTTGTGGATGGTGGAGCGGGCTTTTGAGATTCAAATTCCGTTTTTCCCGATTTGAAGAAGAATGAATTTGTTTTTGTTATAATTAATTATTAAAGATGAACAATACTTTACATTTATAGAAGGATGTGTCGTTCATGGCAAAAAGTCATATCGGAGTAATCGGACTGGCAGTGATGGGCAAAAATCTGGCTTTGAATATGGAAAGCAAAGGTTATACCGTATCTGTCTTCAACCGTTCTCCGGAGCGGACGAAAAAGCTGACCGAAAAACACAGCGATTTGAATATCGTTGGTACATATACCATGGAAGAATTTGTTCAATCTCTTCAAAAACCGCGCCGGATCATGTTGATGGTCAAAGCCGGCCAACCGACGGATGACATGATTCAACAACTGAAAAAATACCTGGAACCCGGCGATATTGTCATTGACGGCGGCAATGCCTTTTACGAGGACACCATTCGCCGCAGCAAAGAATTGGAAGCCACCGGGATTCATTTTATCGGGGCCGGGGTGTCCGGAGGGGAAGAAGGAGCCCTGCACGGACCGGCCATCATGCCGGGAGGATCCAAAGAAGCCTATGAGCAGGTCCAACATATTTTGACCGACATTTCCGCCAAAGTAAACGGCGATCCCTGCTGCACCTATATCGGCCCGAACGGAGCCGGACATTATGTGAAAATGGTGCACAACGGCATCGAATACGGCGACATGCAATTGATCAGTGAAGCTTATCATTTGTTGAAACATCTGTTAAACATGAATGCCGAAGAATTGCATGAGGTCTTTAAAGAATGGAACCAAGGCGAGTTGAACAGTTACCTGATCGAAATCACGGCTGACATCTTTACCAAAGTCGATAAGGAAACCGGACAGCCGTTGGTTGAATTGATCCTGGATACCGCCGGACAAAAAGGAACCGGAAAATGGACAAGCCAAAGTTCCTTGGATCTCGGCGTCCCGCTCTCCATTATCACCCAGTCGGTTTATTCCCGCTTTTTGTCGGCCATGAAAGAAGAGCGGGTTAAAGCCAGCCAGGTCTTAAAAGGGCCGAAAACCGGCTGCCATACGGTGATCGAGGACCGGGAAGCATTGATCGAATCGATCCGTAAAGCCCTTTATGCCAGCAAGATCTGTTCATACGCCCAAGGATTTGCCCAAATGAAAGCCGCATCCGATGCCTTTGGCTGGGATTTGAAACCCGGGGAAATCGCGATGATTTTCCGCGGCGGATGCATTATCCGTGCCCAATTCCTGCAAAATATCAAAGAGGCATATGACCGGGATCCGAACTTGAGCAACTTGCTTTTGGACCCCTACTTTAAAGGGATTGTGGAAGAGTATCAGCAAGCTTGGCGGGAAGTGGTGGCAACGGCGGTGTTAAACGGCATTCCGGTGCCTGCTTTTGCCAGTGCCATCAACTACTATGACAGTTACCGCTCTGAGAAACTGCCGGCCAACCTGCTGCAAGCCCAGCGCGATTATTTTGGAGCCCATACTTACCGGCGCATTGACCGGGAAGGCGTGTTCCATACAGAGTGGACAAAAGAATAACCAGGAGACCCCGGGATGTCATTTCCGGGGTTTTTTTCTTGCATTTTATACATAAAACGAATAATATATATCTGTACTTCTAATAATATTCGTTTTTTGGGGGAGTTCATCCATGTTTCAATTGGAAAAACACGGATCTTCCGTTAAAAAAGAAATCATTGCAGGAATGACCACCTTTTTCACCATGTCTTATATTATGGTGGTAAACCCGATTATTTTGGCGGATGCCGGGGTTCCCTTTTCGTTGAGTTTCTTTGCCACCATCATTGCGACGGTGGTTGGGACGTTGGTCATGGGATTGTTCGCAAATTACCCGATTGCCATTGCTCCGGCGATGGGTTTAAATGCATATTTTGCCTATTCCGTGGTGAAAGCCCATCAAGGGTTGGGATATGAAGAAGCGTTCGCGGCGGTCTTTGTCGCGGGAATTCTCTTTGTTCTGATTTCGTTGACGCCACTTCGGACCAAGCTGATAGAAGTGATCCCTTCCAATTTGAAAAGCGCGATCACGGCAGGCATTGGATTGTTTATTGCTTTCATCGGTTTGAGAATGTCGGGATTGATTCAAGACCATCCATCCAATTTGGTGGCGCTTGGCAACCTTCATTCTGCTTCGGCGCTGCTTACGCTGGCCGGATTGGCGATCACACTGGCCTGTATGGCACTCAATCTAAATGGCGCTTTATTTATCGGCATGATCGGGACGGGAATCATTGCTTATTTGACGGGACAGCTTTCTTTCGACAGCGGCATCGTGTCGGCTCCCGAGATTCCAAACCGCCTCGTGGTGGACAATCCGGTTCATGCGTTTCAAGTTGTGTTTGATTACGGTTTGTATGCAGTGGTCTTTTCCTTTTTATTGGTCACATTGTTTGACACCACCGGCACGGTCTTGGGTGTGGCCAAACAAGCCGGATTGATGAAAGAGGGAGTGCTTCCCCGGGGAGAAAGAACCCTGCTGGCCGATTCGGTTGCGACCCTGACAGGCTCCATTTTTGGAACCAGCCCGACCTCGGCCTATATTGAATCGTCCTCCGGTGTGGCTTCCGGCGGGAGAACCGGGTTGACAGCCGTGGTTGTGGCCGTGTTGTTTGCCCTTTCTGCCTTTTTCAGCCCGCTGGTTCAATCCGTGTCCGGGATTGCGGCCATCACGGCCCCGGCTTTGATTGTGGTCGGTGCCTTGATGATGAGCCATGTCAGCCATATCCAATGGAATGAGATTGATGAGGCATTCCCGGCATTTATGGTGATTTTGAGCATGCCGCTGACATCAAGCATCGCCACGGGAATCGCGCTGGGCTTTCTCACCTATCCGCTGATGAAAATCTTCCGCGGCAAGTGGAGAGAAGTTCACTGGCTGGTGTATCTCTTTGCGGTTCTGTTCTTTTTCCAACTGGTTTTCCTGCCCCATTGACCGGAGATTGACAGGCTTGCGGGAATTTCCCGCAAGCCTTTTTCTATAACGAAATATTCACTTTGAAGTGGTCCGGGGTGTTGGGTAAACTAGTAACTAGGTGTTTGTTCCGACGGAATAAGGAAAAATGACGGCAATTTTTTTAAACGTCCAAAGGAGCTGGCTCTATGAAACGGGCACGACTGATATACAATCCCACAGCCGGAAGGGAAATGATAGCCAGGAAGTTGCCGCAGTTGCTCGCGGTATTGGAACAGGCCGGATATGAAACCTCCTGCCATGCCACCACGGGACGGGGATATGCCACCCGGGAAGCCCGTATTGCCGCTGAACGGGGAGAGGATGTGGTGATTGCCGCCGGCGGGGACGGGACGATTCATGAAGTGGTCAACGGGTTGGCAGAGTTTCCAAACCCTCCCGCTCTCGGCATTTTGCCCGGAGGAACCACGAATGATCTGGCCCGGGCTTTGAAACTTCCCCGGGATTTGGAAGAAGCTTGCAAAGTGATTGCCAAAGGAAACACCGTCGATGTGGATGTCGGTGTGTTTGGAGATAAATATTTCATCAATGTGGCGGCGGCCGGCCGGTTGACGGAAGTCACCTATGAGGCGCCCAGCCGTTTAAAGTCCATCGTGGGGCCGTTGGCTTATTACGCCAAAGCGATCGAAAAGCTGGGGAGCCTTCATCATCCTTTCCCGGTCGAGCTTCAAACGCCCCGCGGGAAATGGAAGTCGGAAATCTGGCTGATCATCATTGCCAACAGCGTCTCCGTCGGGGGATTTGAACGGCTTGCTCCCGAAGCCAGTCTGAATGACGGTTTGTTTGATGTGCTCATCATTCCCAAAGCCAATATCCCCGATCTTTTGCACTTGGCTGCCCTGGCCCGCAAAGGGGAACATATCCGGGATTCGAGAATCATTTATTTCCAAACGGATGAGCTCGAGATCAACACCCCGATTTCCCTGAAATTAAATCTGGACGGGGAGTGGGGAGGGGAGCTTTCCGGTAAGGTGAAAATGCTGCCGCGCCATCTAAAAATCTTTTGTCCATAGTCGCCGTTCATCCGGGTTGATGAACGTTTTTTTATGAAGGAGTTGTTCGGATGAAGAAAGCAAAACCGCCGGTAAAAACAGGCGATGTGATTGAAATGGAAATCACCGGCCTGTCCCATGACGGAGCCGGTGTCGGCAAATACCAGGGATTCACCATCTTTGTGCCTCAAACGGTTCCGGATGAGAAAGTCCGTGTGCGCGTTCAAGTGGTGAAAAAAACATACGGGAAAGGCGAAGCAATCCAAGTGTTGAAAAGCCATCCCAGCCGGACGGAACCCCCTTGCCCGATTTATCACGAATGCGGGGGATGCCAGATCCAACATTTGCAATATCCCGCCCAACTGGAGCATAAACGGCAACAGGTGGCGGATCATTTTGAGCGGATCGGCGGCATGCAGGTGCCGGTTCTTCCCGTGTTGGGCATGGAAAACCCATGGCGGTACCGCAATAAAGCCCAGGTTCCTTTGGGATGGGAAGACGGGAAAGTGAAAGCCGGTTTTTATGCGGCCGGATCGCACCGGATTGTGGATATGGAGGCCTGCCTCATCCAGCATGAAGCCAATGACCAAGCCGTCCGGAAAGTCAAAGAATTGGCCCGGGAACTGAAAATCCCCATTTATGACGAAACCAAACACCAAGGATGCTTGCGGCATGTGATGGTTCGCACCGGTTTTCACACCGGGGAATTGATGATCGTCCTGGTGACGAACGGAAAAAAACTGCCGCATCGCGACAAATGGGTGGAGGCGTTGCGAAAAGAGTTCCCCGCACTCAAATCATTGATCCAAAATATCAATTCCAAACGGACCAATGTGGTCTTGGGGCCGGAAAATGAAGTGTTGTGGGGCCGGGATGTCATTTACGACCGGATCGGGGAAGTGACCTTTGCCATTTCGCCGCATTCCTTTTTCCAGGTCAATCCCGTGCAGACCCAAGTGCTGTATGATCAAGTAGCCCGGTATGCCGGCCTGACCGGCCGGGAAGTCGTGATCGACGCTTATTGCGGAATCGGAACCATTGCCTTGTACCTGGCGCAAAACGCCAAGCGGGTATACGGGGTGGAAATTGTTCCCGCTGCCGTCCGGGATGCCGAAAGAAATGCGAAAATCAACGGAATGGATCATGTCACGTTTGAAACAGGAGCCGCGGAAGAAGTATTGCCCCGATGGTATGAAGAAGGGATCCGCCCGGATGTTGTGGTGGTGGATCCGCCGCGAAAAGGTTGTGACCGGGTGCTGCTCGATACCCTCGTTTCTATGCAGCCTGAGCGGCTCGTCTACGTTTCCTGCAATTCAGCCACATTGGCCCGTGATGCAAAATACCTCGCAGAATGCGGGTACCGGGTGCAGGAAGTGCAACCGGTCGACATGTTCCCGCAGACCGGGCACATAGAAAATGTTGCCATGTTTAAATTAGAAAATTATCTAAAATAAAAAGATCTGAAGAAATAGGCCTTAACCTGTCCTTGGGGGGTCTATTTCTTTTAATATAGTGTCATTAGCGCAATAATTTTGTTGACTCACGCCATAAATATCTTTTTATATTTGATAATTTGCCTTATACCCATTACAAATTACAAAAACTGTGCCTCCAGAAGGAGTTGAAACGGTCTGACTTTGTTCTGGGAGTTTTTGCTTTTGGCAGCGACTCAAAAAAATACATTCGTATTTTTTCCGCGGTGTCATGCTCCGTAGCATATTTAAAGTCCTGCGGGAACGTCACGAGCTTATAGACATGCGCGAACGCGCTTGCGCGTTAACCTGTACCCCAACATTTGACAAAGGACCAATTTTTATATCAAAATTAAGAATATAAAGTTTATTTATTATATATTTTTTAAGGGGATAAAATGAATTCATATGTTAAGTTTTCAAATATAAAAGGAAATAAATTAGTACAGTTGAAAACAGGAAAGAGCAAGAATGGCATTTATAATATCCAGTATATTAACAACTGCATTACATTGAGGTCTGAAAAATGCAGTCAAGAGGCCAGCAATTCGTTCGCCCCGCGGATTCTGACAAATCGGAATTTATGGAACAATATTGAAAGGAGGTAATTATGAGGAATTCATTCCAGCGGGAAGATGTTGACTTTTATTCCAAGGGAACAAGATGCAGTGCATGGTTGTATTTACCAGCAAGCGATAAAAAATGCCCCATAATTGTAATGGCTCACGGATTGGGTGGAACTCGTGAAATGCGTTTATATGAATACGCTGAAAGATTTGCAGAAGCAGGATACGCTTGCTTTTTATTTGACTATCGTAACTTTGGAGCAAGTGACGGCAATAAAAGACAACTGATAAATGTAAAAATGCAGCTCGAAGATTGGAATAATGCCATCGAATATATCAAAAAAGACAATCGCATTGACGGAGAGAATCTTTTGCTCTTTGGCACTTCATTCAGCGGTGGGCATGTAATATGGCTGTCGGCACACAGAAATGATATTAAAGCAACTGTAGCACAATGTCCATATACGGATACCATGGCCACAGTAAAAATGGTATCCCTGCCTTATATCCTGAAAAAAGTACCTTTGGTTATTGCTGATTTATTATCCTGTATAAGAGGATATCATCCCGTTATGCTGAAACTCTCCACATACAAGGGAGAAAATGCGTTTATGGAAGCCGATGAGGAAACCACAAAGAGATTTATTGGAGATGCAGAATTTAGAAATGAAGCACCAGCAAGAACATTACTTGAATTTGTCAAGTATTCTCCCGGCAAATATTTCAGCAAAATCAACAATCCGATTTATGTTGCGGTTTGTTCAAAAGATTCATTGGCTCCTGCAGAAAAAACCATACAGCTTGCAGGAAACACGAAATACTCAACTTGTAAACAGTATGATTGCGGACACTTTGATATTTATTTAAATCCGTATTTTGAAGAAGCTATTAATGATTATATCAACTTTTATAATGAGATATTATTGTAAAACAAGACAGATCTGATTCTCGTATACGTTAGAAGATAAGTGAAATGCACAAATCCCGGTTTGTAGAGGAGATAACGTGTCCTTTACAATTACACAACCATATTTGTAACAGAGCCTTTTTATTTTACATACTTTTCAAATCTTCATTGAGCCAAGGTATCATAAATTTCTTTTGTTTTTTTATTGGTTCACTTCCACAATCGGCTCCGTAACATAAAAGGTATTGAAAAGAAGTGATAATGCACCACTACATCTCATTTGTTATAATTCGTCTGTCGTCAACACTCGAGACACGTGGAGTGTGTGGCATTGATGAAAAAAAGATTGACAGAAAGACATTGGATCCGGATTTGATAAAAAAGCACTGATCATTTCCGGATCTTTTTCAGTATCAATCCGGAGGGAATTTAGGGTGGACAAGAAAACAGAATTCTTGCCCGCGAGCGGGAGTCGTCAAGCAAGATAAACCGGAAGCAATATTTCGTCCACCAGCCGTTTCAACCGTTTGGTATTAATCCCATCTTTGCGCAAAATATTTTCAATCCGGAGCAGGTCAAAAGGCAAGGTCAGTGTCTCGTCGCTGACCTCTTTTATTTTTTCTCCCCGTTTTTTGGCGAATCCGAGCAGTTTCCGCATGACCTGGATGTTTTTATTGGTTGCGTTGATTTCAAGTTCAGCCGCGATTTCTTTGTTTTGCCCCATTTCAAATAAAATCGCATTCATGATTTCACGCTCGCACCGGTCATAAATGCTTTGGTAGAGGGTGAGCAACTGCAATAAGTCCCCGCGCAAACTTCCGGTGTCCTCAATTTTATCGATCAAAGCCCCGTCGAGTGCGTCGATTGCTTTATATGCTACGATGTCACGGATCAACTCCAAGGGAGTTTTCCAACGGCGGTACAAGACCGAACGGCTGGTTTTGGCGGCCTGCGCGATTTGCTGAAAGGTCAGGTTGCTGTAGCCGACTTTTTTGATTAACTGGATCGTGGCGTCATAAATGCTTTCGGTCAGCGTGTCTCCTCTTCGGCGCGTATTCTTGTTTGGATCTTTCATTTCTTCACCTTCTTTCGGGAAAACTTAATCCCAGACCAAAATTTTTCTAAAACATTATACCATATTGTTATTGGAAATAAGGTACATATTGAATCTTATATCATTCCTGTATATACTAATTAAAGTACAATATGTATCTTAATTAGGGGATGGAAAAATGGAAAAAGAAAAATTGCCCAAAGGATTACTCGGCATCGCGTGGATTTTGGTGCTTGGCGCACTGCCGCCGATGTTGGACTCCACGATCGTGAATATTGCGGTGAATGATTTGGCAAAAGTGTTTTCAGCTTCTTTTGTTGTTACGCAATGGGTTGTGACCGGATATGTTCTTGCGTTGGGGATGGCCGTCCCTTTCTCCGGATGGCTGATGCAAAAATATGACGGCAAGAAGGTGTATATGTACGCATTGGGGCTGTTTTTGATCAGCTCGCTCCTTTCCGGATTTGCCTGGAACATTGAGAGCCTGATTGCATTTCGTGTGTTGCAGGGGATCGCTTCCGGCATCATCATTCCAACGTTGACGACCTTGGTTGCACAAGCTGCCGGCGGCGAAAACATCGGGCGTCTCATGTCTGTTGTCGGCATTCCGGTTGTTTTTGGCCCGATTGCCGGACCGGTGATCGGAGGGTTGATTTTGCAACACTCCGAGTGGCCGTGGTTGTTCTTTGTAAACCTTCCGGTCGGAGCCGTTGCACTCATCATTGCGCAATGGAAGCTTCCAAAATTTGAACCGGTGAATCGATCGGCAAAACTGGACTGGGCCGGTATTTTTTTGTTGGCGCTGTTATCGGGTATGTTTATCTATGGCATCACGGAGATCCGGGCGGAAAGCAAGCATGCAGCCACGGGCATTCTGGCTTTGGGGATGGCCGCTCTGTCGCTGATTTCCTACCTGTTTTATGCATGGAAGCAAAAAAGCGAAGCATTGATTCCGCTGGATCTGTTCCAATCCAAAAATTTCAGTGCCGTGTTCTTTTCCCTGTTCCTGGCCGGTTTTGCCACCAACGGACCCATGCTTCTCTTCCCGATGTTTTTTCAAAATGTACTCGGCCTGGATGTGATCACATCGGCACTGTGGCTGGTTCCCCAAGGCTTGGGGATGCTGGTGGCACGGCCGTTGATTGGCAACTTGACGGATAAGATCGGAGCCCGGTATGTTGTATTGCCTTCGATTGCCATCACCATCATCGGGACATTCCCATTTATATTTTTTGATGTTGCCACGGCGCAGTGGATCATCTGGATTGTACTCTTCATACGCGGAATCGGCGTTGGAGGGATCACGGTCCCGGTGATGAGCGATGCTTATGTGGGACTGGAAAGGTCGCAGATGCCGGCAGCCAGCGTAGCCACTCGCATCATCCAAAACGTCGGGGCGGCTTCCGGTTCCGCTGTTTTGGCAACCGTGGTGAGCCATTTCCTCTATCAAGGGGGAGCCGCGGCAGCCAACCTGGCCGGTGCTTATCATGCCGGTTTTGTGACAAGTTTGATCTTCATGGTGATCAGCATCCTGCCGGCATTGTTTTTGACAAACAAAATGAAAAGCCGGATGACAGGGCCTCAGGTGCAGAATCAATAAGGAAACAAGCCCGAGGTGGATTTGTCACTTCGGGCATTATTTTGAAAAAAGGCCGGCGGGGTGGGTTCCGGCATATTGCAATGTCTTCATGAATAGAATGACCTGACATATTCATGAAGGAGGAAAGCCATGGGTTACTATGTGAAGGCAAATCATATCAATATATATGTCGAAGATTTAAGGCCATATATGTCGAAGATTTAAGGCCCGAATGCCAAAAGGCCATTTTGTTTTTGCACGGTTGGCCCGGCAATCATCATCTGTTTGAATACCAGTTCAACCGGCTTCCCAAATACGGGTATCGCTGTATCGGCATGGATATCCGGGGCTTTGGCAAGTCAGACAAACCCTTTTCCGGCTATGATTATGATACGTTGGCCGATGATGTGAGAGGGGTGGTGGAGGCGCTGGGGTTGTGTGATTTTACATTGGTCGGGCACTCCACCGGCGGTGCCATTGCGGCCAGGTATATGGGACGGCATCAGGGTTACGGGGTGTCGAAGCTGGTTTTGGTCGCAGCCGCTGCCCCCAGTTTGGTCCGGCGAACCGATTTTCCATACGGGGTTGAGAAAGAAACCATATTGCAGATCATCAAGGACACTTACCGGGACCGTCCCCGGATGCTTCGGGATTTCGGGGACCGCTTTTTTTACCAACATACATCTCAAGCATTTTCCGACTGGTTTTTCCAATTGGGGTTGGAGGCGGCGGGATGGGCCACGGCCGCCGTTGCAAAAACCTGGATCCGGGAAGTGTTGTTTGCCGATCTGGAAGTGATCCGGGTGCCGGTTTTAATCATTCACGGCATTCATGACCAAGTGGTTCCGTTTGAGCTGGGAGAAATCCAACAAAGGATGATCCGGAATGCCAGGTTGGTCCCGTTTCAATTTTCCGGACACGGATCTTTTTATGATGAGAAGGAAGAATTTAATCATCAATTGGCCAGATTTATCGGCGACTGAGCAAACCGCCGGACATCCTGTCATCCGGGGCTTCAAGCAAGGAGCCCTTTTTTGTTTTTTGCACAAAAAAAGTTGCCCCGCTGATGATCAGCAGGGCAACCGGGATAAAACCCTTAATTGCGGATCAGATAGTCAAATGCTCCCAATGCGGCGGTTGCACCGGAGCCCATGGAAATGATGATTTGTTTGTAGGCGCTGTTGGTACAATCCCCTGCGGCAAAGATGCCCGGAACGTTGGTGGCACCTTTGGCATCGACGATAATTTGGCCGCGATCCATTTCAACCGTGCCTTCCAACCATTCGGTATTCGGCACGAGACCGATTTGGACAAAGACACCTTGCAGTTTGATGTGATGCTCTTCACCGGTTTCACGGTCGACATATTTGATTCCGTCCACTTTATCTGTGCCAGTGATTTCCTTGGTTTGGGCATTGGTAATCACGGTGACGTTGGGAAGGCTGTTCAGGCGTTTTTGCAGAACTTCGTCTGCTTTTAGTTCAGGCATAAATTCGAGGACGGTGACATGATTGGCGATCCCTGCCAGGTCGATGGCCGACTCGATGCCGGAGTTTCCTCCGCCGATGACGGCTACGTCTTTTCCGGCGAATAACGGTGCGTCACAGTGCGTGCAGTTTGCCACGCCTTTGTTCCGGAATTTCTCTTCTCCGGGAACACCGACATTACGCCAACGGGCACCCGTTGCAATAATGACGGTTTTGCTTTTTAACACGGCACCGTTTTCCAGGAAGATGTCAATCATGTCGTCTTTCTTTTCGATCCGTTTGACCGTTTGTGAATCCATCACATCGACAGGGTAATCCCTGACATGCGCTTCCAGTTGGGAAGCTAGTTTTTCCCCGTCGGTTTGTTTGACGGAGATGAAGTTTTCAATGGTGGTGGTGTCCAAAATCTGGCCGCCGAAACGGTCGGCGATGATGCCGGTGCGAACCCCTTTGCGCGCCGCATAAATGGCCGCCGTTGCGCCGGCAGGCCCTCCGCCGATGATGAGGACATCAAACGGCTCTTTTTTGTTGAATTCCGATGGATCGGATTCGCTTCCGAGCTTTTTGAGAATGTCACCGATCGTCATCCGTCCGCTTTCGAAAAATTCGCCATTCAGGTATACCGTGGGCACAGCCAGGATGTCTTTGCTTTCCACTTCTTCCTGATAGGCTTTTCCTTCGATCATGGTGTGTTTGATACCCGGATTCAAAACACTCATCATGTTCAAAGCCTGCACCACATCCGGGCAGTTGGTGCAACTCAGGCTGACATACGTTTCGAAGTGGTATTCGCCATCAAGATTTTTAATTTGGTCAATAATGCTTTGCTCCACTTTGGGCGGTCTGCCGCTGACTTGCAACAGAGCCAGCACAAAGGAAGAAAACTCGTGACCCAGAGGAATTCCTGCAAAGACAATTCCTGAATCTTCTCCAACACGGTCCACGCTAAAGCTGGGCGTGCGCTCCAATGTGGTTTTTTCCACTTTGATTTTCGGGGACATGCCCGCGACTTCATCCACGAAGGCGAGCATGTCTTGGGATACTTTATCGGAGCCGGCGCTCACTTTAAGAACGATATCGTTTTCCAATAGTTGGAGATACTGTTCCAGTTGTGTTTTTATTTCTGCATCCAGCATGTATATCGCTCTCCTCAGATTTTTCCAACCAGGTCAAGGCTCGGCTTCAGGGTTTCTTCTCCTTCTTTCCATTTTGCTGGGCAAACTTCGCCAGGATGGTTGCGTACGTATTGAGCGGCTTTGATTTTGTCCACGATGGTGCTTGCGTCGCGTCCGATGCCGTCAGCGTTGATTTCGACAGCTTGGATCACGCCGTCCGGATCGATGATGAAGGTACCGCGATCAGCCACACCTTCTTCTTCTCTCAATACATCGAACATGTTGATCAGCACATGAGCCGGGTCACCGATCATGGTGTAGGTGATTTTGCTGATGGCTTCGGAATGATCATGCCATGCTTTGTGTACGAAATGGGTGTCAGCGGAAACAGAGAATACTTCCGTGTCCAGCTTTTTCAGGGTTTCATAATGATCTTGCAAGTCTTCAAGCTCGGTCGGGCAAACAAAAGTAAAGTCTGCCGGATAGAAGCAAACAACGCTCCAATGACCTTTGAAATCTTCTTCGGTCACTTCGACGAATTCACCATTTCTGTAAGCTTGCAATTTGAAAGGTTCAACTTTTTTACCGATTAAAGACATGGCTTGTTTCCTCCTGTTTTTTTAAGATATATGAAGCGCTTCGTGGGGATTGAAGGCTCGCTTCTTTAATTAATTCCTATTTAATAATAATTATAATTTATCTTGTTGTCAACGTTTAAGTAACTGAACAATTGAAACGGTCCCCGATGCCGCCAAAAAAGCGGTTTGCCGGGCTCCGTCCGCTTCCGGATGCAGGGCTGAGCTTCGGTTCCCCTTTGGTTGAAGCGTCTTCATTTTCATCTTTTATTTATTATTATCATAACTCATCATGAATAGTAATCATGCGCTTTTGATGAATAAAAAAAATGCGGAAATTTTCTTGACCCTGACCTTGGGGGAGACTTTAGAGTGGATGGCGGGAGGTGAAGCAATGTGTCTTATACCGTGCAAGAAGTGGCGAAACTCTCCGGTGTGACCGTGAAGACGTTGCACCATTATCACAAAATCGGACTGTTGATGCCAAAGCGAGTGGACGACAACGGCTACCGGTATTATGGCGATCAGGAATTAAAACGGTTGCAGCAAATTTTATTTTATCGCGAGTTGGATTTTCCGCTGAAGAAAATCAAAGACTTGTTGGATCAGCAAACGGACCGGCTGAGTTGTCTGTTGGAGCAGCATTCCCTCTTAAAAGAAAAAGAGCGGAGACTGGTCGGCATTTTGCGGACATTGGAGGAAACCATCCGGCATGAAAAGGAGGAAATTCCGATGAGAAAGGATAAGATGTTTTCCGGGTTGAATGAAACAGAATGGAAAGAAGCGATGAAAGAGCAGAATGAGTATTTGCAAAAAAACTACGGCTACGAAATCGATTCCAGCGAAATCAGTGCTGACACGATGAACGAAAAGGCGAATGAAGCGATTGAATTTATGTCGTTTATGGCATCCGCCTTGAGAAACGGCATCAGCGTCAACGACAAGCGGGTACGGGATGCGGTTGAAAAACACATCCGGTTCCTTCAAAAAGACATGGACATGGATGCAAAAGGATTTTTGGCCCAAGCCCGGTTTTTCATCATGGATGATTTTCACCGGAAGCAAATGGAAGCGCAACAGACCGGCTTGAGTTATTATCTCTTCTGTGCAGCAGAGAATTATGCGTCCGGTTAAACAATCCGACCGGGACCGCCGTCAGAATGATTGGCGGTCTTTTTCTATAAGGATGGGGATGAATGTTCATCAGAAGGAGGGATTGAACGTGGTGGAATCGATCATACAAGAAGTGACCGAAAAATTATCCTCTTTGCCTTTTGTTGAAGCGGTTGTATTGGGGGGATCCCGCGCCAGAGGCAACCACTTGCCCGATTCCGATATCGATATCGGGATCTATTATGATCCGGAGTCCTTCGATTTGGATGCGCTCAATCCATTGGCAACCGCGTTGGATGACGGGCATCGCAGCAACCTGGTTGTGCCTCCCGGGGCATGGGGAGAATGGGTGAATGGTGGCGGTTGGTTAATCATAAAAGGGTATCATGTCGATCTGATTTTACGTGACATGAAACGGGTGGAGAAAATCATGGATGAAACCGGGCAAGGTATCGTAACCGCCAATTACCAGACCGGACATCCCCACGGCTATATCAGTGCCATGTATCGCGGCGAATTGGCCATCAGCCAAATCCTGTACGCCAAAAGTAACCGGTTTGTGAAGTTGAAGAAACAGGCGGAAATTTATCCGGATGCCTTAAAGGAGAGCATGATCCGTTTTTTCTTGTTTGAAGCCGGATTTTCTCTCGAATTTGCCAGAGCCAATGCGAAAACGGGTGACAAATATTATGTGGCCGGTCAGATTTTTCGTGCTGTTTCCTGTTTAAATCAGGTGTTGTTTGCTTTGAACCGTCAATATTGCATCAACGAAAAGAAAGCGGTGGAGCTGGTGGAAACGTTTGAATACAAACCGCAAAACTACCGCTTGAAGGTGAATCGGATTTTCGAAGCCCTTGGAACTTCCCTTCCCGAATGCTGCGACAAGGCGGAGCAGCTTTATCACGAGGTGAAACAAACAGCCGGGCATGCAACAGAGGGAGAATAAATATAACAAACAGATAGATGAATCGGCTTTACATATCAATCATAAAAAATCATGCAAAATATATGTATTAAAATATAGATCAAATGATATATTAACTATCTGTGTAATTAAGTGGGTTTTCCGTTTCCATTGGAAAACCCTGATTTTTGTTTGGGTTTGTTTTCGGTCATTTTTATTTTTTTACAGGAATCCAAATCTCGCTGTAAGCTGTGGGGATTCTCAAAAGCCATGCACTTCAGACCGGAGGTTTCATATCTTAAAACGATAAAAATGAATTTAAAATCGATAATTATTTATTGCAAAACGATAAAAAATGCATTAGGATAAAATCGATAATCCATTAGTGAGGTGCTTTCTATGAAACGAGGTTCCACACTCTTTTTAAAGATCGCTGTTATTCTTATTGGAATTCCCATCCTTGCTCTGTCTGTATTTTGGTTGCCTTCTTTTGCAAATTATTTGCCTTATCCCGTTTTAATCACTGTGTATGCAACAATAATCCCGTTTTTCTTTGCTCTGTATCAGGCTTTAAAGCTGTTAAGCTATATTGACAGGAACAAAGCTTTCTCGGAATTATCTGTACAAGCATTAAAGTATATCAAATACTGTGCCGTCACAATCAGCATCTTATATGTGGCAGTCATCCCGTTCTTAATTCCAGTGGCGGATGCAGATGATGCCCCAGGTCTCGTGGGATTCCCGGTTATATTTATATTTGCTTCCTCTGTGATTGCAGTTTTTGCTGCTGTTCTCCAAAAACTCTTAAAAGAAGCCATAGAGATAAAAACGGAAAATGATTTAACGGTCTGAGGTGAATAACTTGGCGATTATCATCAATCTTGACGTAATGTTGGCCAAAAGGAAAATGAGTTTAACCGAACTTTCGGAGAGGGTCGGAATCACGATGGCCAATCTGTCTGTATTGAAAAATGGAAAGGCAAAAGCGATTCGTTTGTCAACTTTAGATGCGATTTGTAAGGCTTTGGAATGTCAGCCTGGAGATATTTTGGAATATCGAAGTGATGAAGAGAGTCAAGGATCATAAGGTATAAATATTGATGCAGAAAAGCAGGGATTGATATAACTGTTATTTGGAGAGATATCACCATGGACCATAACAATCCGATTATTAAAAATATGGCCAACCCTCATGAACTGGAGAGAATGTACAGGAAAGACCCCGAAGCTTTCAGAAAGGCATTCTTATACGCCTGGGAACAAAATCCTGATTCGCCGGTTCTTGCTGTTTGGTATGAAAGATTGCATTTTAAGGAAACAGAAACTAGAGAAAAAGTTTCCTTGCTACCAAAAGATTTTGTATTTACGACCATTTTGGCCATTATGGCCGGGATAAGCACCAGGATCATTTGGCATTTTGTCGAACAGCAAACAATAGCCCCGGTTAACCTTGTTTTCGGGTTGTTTCCATTTATTGCCGCCTGTTTTGTATACAATAGTAAACCCAAAAAAAATATTCTTTACACTCTTGGATCATTATTCCTGATTTGCGGAATCTATCTTAATATGCTGCCACTGGAGATGAAAGACAGCATTTTCCTTGTTTATCTGCACCTTCCCGTTTTCTTATGGGGATTATTGGGTGTGGCATTTACAGGAAATGAATATGGAAAAGGCAGTGCAAGATTAGCCTATCTGAAATGGAATGGGGAATTTTGCATCCTCTACGCCAGTATGGCAATCAGCGGAATGTTGCTGACAGCATTAACCATGCAGTTATTCAGATTTGTCGGGATGGATATATCTGAATTCTATTTTAAAAATGTTGTTTCATTTGGTGCTGCCGCTCTCGCTGTTGTGGCTGCATACCTGATATCCAGAAACCACCTTAAACTTGCTATAAATATTGCACCATATATAGCCAAAATTTTCAGCCCTCTTGTACTTGCCACATTGTTTGGCTATCTTATAACGGTGATTTGGGTCGGAAAGAATCCATTCCTGGATCGCGATTTTCTCATATCCTTCAACGGAATGCTCCTTAGTGTACTGGCTGTCACCATTTTTTCCATTACGGAAAGTGGCGCAGACGAGAAAAAGAATATTTTTGATTATATCAATTTTGCCCTGATTGTTCTTTCGCTTGCCGTTGACAGTGTGGCTTTATCAGCCATCGTGTTCAGGCTTTCTTCTTATGGGATATCGCCTAACAGGTTTGCTGCTTTAGGCGTAAATATACTGATCTGGGCCAATCTGATTTGGATTATGCTGTCCTATTTGCGTTTTCTGCAAAGCAAAACCGGACCTTCAACCATCCAGGAGGCCGTGACGAAATATTTGCCGGTCTACGGACTTTGGGCCGCTTTTGTTACATTTGCTTTTCCTTTGATTTTTTAATCAGAAAACAATCGGGCGCACATCCGGATGTCAGCACAACGCCAGGAGTCACCCATTGCAGATGATCAGAACAAGGTACCGGAGTTTTAAACAGATAAGTTGGAATAGGAAGTTTCCAACAATTCTCCCGAAGATCCGGATGGTACTGAGCCATTGCTTGAAAAAATGAAATGTCAACCATTGTTCCGGGAAGTGTCCCGGGAGATGCCGGAACTGCTTGAATTGGATTCCCCGGAATACAATGAAAACAGAACAAAGCATACAAAAGATATGTATAAAATATATATCAAATGATATATAAACATCTGCGAACAAAGGGTTTTCCGTCACTTGTCCGGAAAACCCTTTGTTTTGTTTTATTTTCGTTTTTTGACCGGAATCCAAATCTCGCTGTAAGCATGATTTTTTTGGCTTTGATCCCGTTTGGAAAAGGAAAAAGCAGGGGCATTGATGAGTTCATAATTGGAAGAGGGGAGCCATTCGGAATACACTTTGGCCATGGTTTCCTGCAGTGTGGAAGGGAAGGGCCCTTCATTGGGGAAGACGGCCCAAGTGCATGCAGGCACCGTCACCTTATCCAACCGGTCACTCACCTGATTTTTCGTCGTCAAAACTCCGATCATATGCGTCAATTCGCCTTCTTCTTTTAAGAAGTCAGCATCTGCTTCATAAGAAGCATTGACGACTTCATAAGGCTCGATGTTTTGAAGCGAATGCATTTCTTCTTTTTGCTCATCCGTGATGCTTTCCGCCAGTTTGACAATGTCTTGGTTGATTCCTTTGAATTGCATGGGAACCCGTTTCTTGACACCGACTAGATTAAACGCCGGTTTGTCTTCGATTCGAAACTCCATGGCATGGCCTCCTTTGACTGTGATGACAAATGAAAGTTTGGGAAAAGATTGGCTGACGCCGTTCTTGACGACATCCGAGGGCAAATGACCGCTCCATTTTTTGAAAGCCCGGGTAAAGCCGTCGAGGGTATAACCGTATTTCAAAGCCACATCGGTCACGGTCTCTCCTTGCAACAAGTCCATGCCGGCTTCCGATAATCTCCGGTTTTTTATATATTCACTCAGAGTAAAGCCGGTAAGATAAAAAAATATCTTCCGAAAGTGGTAGTCCGAAACCCCGGCATATTCCGAAATGGATTCCAGAGTCAGTTCATCGGTCAAATGATCCTCAATATAGTTGATCACGTCATTCAATTCTTTTAACACATGGTATTCCCCCCTTCGGCATCCACATCATAACAAAACGCCTTTCATTGCCGCTCGACTTTTTTCATCCGAAAAAGATCGGATCATCAAACGAGTACCTCATTGTCCGTTGTATACGTTTTCAATCGTTTTTAAAACCGGTGGTGTGATGTTGGTACAAGGGAGTTGCCATTGAGGAAGTTGCAATGGGACAAACAAAGGGTTTTCCGTCACTTGTCCGGAAAACCCCTTTGTTTTGTTTATTTTCGTTTTTTGACCGGAATCCAAATCTCACTGTAAGCATGGTCTTTTTGGTGGGGGCATTGAAGAGTTGATCATTGCGAGAAGGAGCAACCGGCGTCCGTCTCATGTCTATTTCACATGTAACAATCCTGTCAGTAACACGTTTAACCCGTACAGGAACTGCCGTTCAAAGTCCGAATCAAATGCATATTGCTTGCCAAAAAGCATTTCAAACTGTTCCAGTTCCTCTGAAGAAAGCTGCTTTGCCCGGATTTCATCGGCGACAAACGATAATATGTAATTATTGATGAGATTGGCCGCAGTCATACAGTTTTTGTCAGATACCCCGAGCTTGGTCAGGGCAGATAAAACAAATTTGATGGCTTTGATTCTGGCCGGGGTTTTGGGGACAGATTGCGCAAAAATATCGACCGCATCCCGGGTATGAAGCAAAACCCTCCTGAATTCCAAGGCAATGGCTGTTAATGCTTCTTCGGCATGGTCGATTGATTCGGGCAAAGTTACATCCCGGGTGATGTGTTCTGCGATCAAATCATATAATTCCTGTTTATTTTTGATATGCCAGTACAAGGAAGCCGCCTTGATGTTTAACTCCTTCGCAAGTGCCCGCATTGTCAAATTCCCTATGCCATCCCGGTTTAACAGATCCAGAGATGCTTTGATAATGGCTTCTTTGGTTATGGTCATCCAATCACTCCAAAAGAATATTTTAGAAACATTGACACTAACGGTGTTAGATTGTATACTGGCAGTATAAGCGGACTAACAATGTTAGGTGATTGCATTATAACCTGTTGCAACCGGATTATCAATCCATCCAAGGCAGGGGGACTTTGCACCGGTGACTGGCAGATTGATTTCCGGTTGAAAAGGGATGGTGAAAGGCATGATCAAGAACGGGAGAAAAAAGAAAGATGTCGGGATCTATGGCTTGGCGGCCAAATGGTATGACCGAAACACGCGTAAGAACCGGCTGGCAGAAATGCGGGAATATGCCAATGAAGTGGCATCGCATGTTGGCGAAAACGCAAAGATTTTGGAAGTCGCCCCCGGCCCGGGTTATTTGGCCATCGAGCTTGCAGGGAGAGGTTTTCATGTAACGGGTGTCGAGATCAGTCCCGATTTTGTGAAAATTGAAAAAGCCAACGCAAAGAAAGCCGGTGTATTTGTTGATTTTAAAGAAGGAAATGCATCCAGTTTGCCTTGTGACGACAATTTTTTCGATTTTGTGGTATGTAGTGCGGCATTCAAAAACTTCAAGGAGCCCTTAAAAGCATTGAATGAAATGCACAGAGTACTGAAACAGGGCGGAACCGCACTGATCATCGACATGAATCACGAGGCCACCGCAGAAGATATAGAGAATGAAATCAAGAAGACAGGCATGAAAGGATTTGACAAATATTTTGTAAAGTTCTCATTTAAAACTTTTCTGAGGCAAGGCGCATACACCAAAGAAGAGTTTGAGCGATTAATCAACGAATCGTGTTTTGAAAATTACAAGATTAAAAAAGAAGGTATCAGTTTGTATGTCTATCTTTATAAGTAAATGAAACGGGTTGCTCTGGCGAAAGCTGATTCACAAAATGAATGGTTGTATCTGAAAAGCGGAAACGTCGATTCCGTGCGCTCCGTTAAACCGCCTGCCAATCCAGGGGATAACATCTGGCCTGATTGGCGTTTTTTTTTTGTCTTCCATTTCACCATTCATCTCATTCAACTTCTCTCCGATTCCTTCCTTGATGAAAATGTCTTTCATTCTTGCATGTCTTATCCTTACACAAGCATCCGGCACCACTCTTCAAGATATGTCTACAGGGATTTGTAACGGAAATCATGGATATGATCGCCGCAAATGAGGGCAAGAGGATGATTCCTTTGACAAAAATAATACCCTTAAGTATAATTTGTTATACTAGTAATACTAGTTATACCAGACGCACCAAAGAAAAAAATCATGGATGAGGGCAAAAGATAAAAGCGAAAATACATCAGGCCGGCACCGCCGGTTCAAAGGGGAAAGCATGATGACAAGCGTAAAGTCTGATATCCATAAGGTTGGCAGAGTCCATTATTTGGACAATATTCGCTGGGTAACAGTGATTTTGGTCTTGATTTACCATGTGTTTTATCTGTTCAACACGGTCGGCGTGCCTTTCCCGGTTGCAGATGATGCCGGGGTACGCGCGTTTGATACGTTTTCTTATATCGTTTATCCGTGGTTTATGGTCATCCTTTTTTTAATTGCCGGGATCAGCGCCAGGTATGCGCTCTACAAGCGGACCCACCGGGAATTTTTAAAAGACAAAGTGAACAAGCTTCTGGTTCCGTCCACCCTGGGTTTGTTTGTCTTTCACTGGATCTCCGGGTACTTGAATATCAAGTGGGGAGGCGGGCTCGATTCCATTCCGGTTTGGATGCGTTATCCCGTTTTTGCCATGGCCGGAACCGGCCCTTTGTGGTTTATCCAAATGCTGTTTTTATTTTCTGTCTTCTTGGTGTTGATCCGTAAAATGGATAAAAACGACAAAATCTGGGCCTTTTGCGGGAAAATCAACATCGTCATGATCCTGTCGCTCGTTTTTGTCATCTGGGGGGCGGCACAGGTTTTGAATCCGCCTGTGATCACAACGTACCGATTTGGGATTTATGGCGCAGCTTATCTGATCGGTTACTTTGTTTTTTCCCATGATGAGGTTCAAAACGCCGTCGAAAAAATCCGGATTCCCATGTTGCTGGCGGCCGTCATTCTGGGAGTGGCCTTTACCGTCCGTTACTTTGGGGAAAGTTTCGTCTCCACAAAGTGCCTGACAAGCTTTTTGACCAACTGCTATCTGTGGGCCGCCATCCTTGCGATCCTCGGCTGTGGCAAAGCCTGGTTTAATAAAACGTCCGCTTTTGCATCCTATATGACCCGATCCAGCTTCGGTTTTTATGTGGTGCATTACTTGGTCGTTCAGGTGGTTTGTTTCTATGTTCACCATTTCAGTCCCTTGCCGAAGTCCCTGAATTACTTTTTGGCCTTGGCCATCGAACTGCCCGGCACGTTTCTCCTCTATGAGGGATTGCGGAGAATTCCAGTCATCCGCTATCTTGTGCTCGGGATGAAGAGGAAAAAAGTAAAACAACCGGCTCCCGTTTGATTCGAGGAGCCGGCTTCTTTTTTTTAGATATGCTTCCAAAATGTTTCCTGTCCCTCTGATTTTCCGGATGAACCCGAAACAAAGTCAAATTAGTCCAAGGTTCCTGGTCATGTTCTCTGGAGGCACAAACTCTTTTCAAATAATTGGTGCCTGATTTCATCAAACCCCGTATCGCTGATATGAAATTTTTCGGAAAGTTAAAATAAAAAAGAAAACCGGTTTCCATTCTACAATAGAAACCGGTTTTTTGGTCATGTTCATCAAAAAGTTTCTAACCACTTTTCTGTTAACAAGTCATATGCTTCGGCTGAATTTGGATAGTACAGATAATAAGGGAGTTTCGATTTCTTTCCGCCGGCTTTGTTAAAGCATTCCTGAAAAAACGGAACAAAGTAATCTTTAACATGGGAATCCATTTCCTCTACGAGTTCTTCATCTTCTTCCAGCTTTTCGAATTCCTCTGGTGAAAGTTCTTGCTCCAGTTTTTCATAGGCATAAAATCCAAAGGGAGCATTTCCAAATTTAAGCTCTTGTCCATTAGCATCGGTGAAAAGCTGGGTTCCCCACCCGTTCATGGGCGAAATCGTTACACCAAAAATGCCGCCATCCCCTCTGACTTCCAACAAAATAAAGGTGGTATCCGGATGAAACGGATACTGAAATAAATAAGGGAAATAAGCAATCACTTTTTCTTTTTTATCATTCATTGCCTCTTGTAAAAGTAACTTAATTTTTGGGTCCATTCGAATTCGCTCCCGTAATGCCAGTCAGTTAAAATTCGTCAAATTAATCATGCCGACTCCATTGCCAATGGGGAGCCGGCAAAAAACTTTGGGAGTTTTGTTATAAACCCGGAGTAAAACACGAGCATGATCAATGAAAATAAGAGATAAAAGGGGAGACTTTACTTTTCTTCCTTTTCTTTTTTTAAGTATTCTTCCAAAAATTCTCTGTCCTCTTGTTCTTCTGGGATCATTCCAAGGTATCGATACTTCCAAATGATTCGGCGATGCAGAGGATTGGCATCGGAGAGATCTTCATAGTCGAAATGGATTTTTATTTTTCCGGATGAATCTAAGTACAAAGTCAGATTGGTCCAAGGCTCTTGGTCATGTTTTTTGAAGGTTTCCCACAATTCTTCAAGATGGTCAAATAATTGAAAGAGCACTTTATCAAACTCAGACTGATCTATATGAAACCTTTTCGGTATATCCATGTAATAAACAGGTGATGTGCTGTTTTCAGGATAATAGTAGAAAAAAGAATAACAAAATCCTTCATTCACTTCTCCATACAAATAAACTTTCTCCCATTCTTCGGGAATCATTTCAACAATGGTTTCTCCGATTTGTTGATAAAGCTTTTCTGATTGGGTTTCGAATGGAGTATCCATGGATTTATCTTCCCCCCGTAAAATAAATAAAAAAGAAAACCGGTTTCAATTCTACAATAGAAACCGGTTTTTCGTGTTATTCAACCGAAGAGTCAATCCACCTTTCTGTTAACAAGTCATAGACATCGCCATTTGTATAGCCCAGATAATAAGGGAGTTTCGATTTCTTTCCGCCGGCTTGGTCAAAACACTCTTGAAAAAACTGAAGTAAATATTCTTTTACATAATCATCCATATCATCCACTAGCTCTTCATCTTCTTCCAGCTTTTCGAATTCCTCTGGTGGAAGCACTTGCTCCAGTTTTTCATAAGCATAGAATCCAAAGGAACCCACTTTCGGGTCTTCTCCATTAGCATCCATGTTGAGTTGTCTTCCAAATCCGTTCATGGGTGTGATCGTTGCACCAAAAATCCCTCTATCACCTCTGATTTCCAACAAGATAAAAGTGGTATCCGGATGAAATGGATATTGAAATAAATACCGGAAATGCTGAATGACATTTTCTTTTTCTAAATTAATTCCTTCTTGGAGAAGTGATTTGATTTTACGATCCATTCGAATTCGCTCCCGTAATGCCAGTCTGTTAAAATTCGTTAAACTAATCATGCCGGCCTCATTGCCAATGGGGAGCCGGTGGAAAATGCAGTGCTTTAAGCAATGATAACGTTATGGAGAAAGATACTGTAAACATTTTTATATATCCTCTTTTTTCTGTTTTAGATATTCATCTATAAAAGATCTGTCCCTCTGATTTTCTGGTACAATTCCAAGATATTGATATCTCCAAATGATTCTGCGTTTTCGCGGGCTCGCATGAGAGAGATCTTCATAGTCGAAATGGATTTTTAATTTTCCGGATGAATCCAAGAACAAAGTCAGGTTGGTCCAAGGCTCTTGGTTATGTTCTCTGAAGGTTTCCCACAACTTCACAAACTCTTCGAATAATTGGTGCTTAATTTCATCAAACTCCGTATCGCTGATATGAAATTTTTCGGGAATATCCAAAAAGTAAACAGGGGATGAATGATTTACAGGGTAGTAGTAAAAGTAAACATAACTAAATCCTTCACTCACTTCCGCATACAAATAAACTTTTTCCCATTCTTCGGGAATCATTTCAACAATGGTTTCTCCAATCTGCTGATATATTTTTCCTAATTGAGCTTCCATTTATTTACCTCCTGGTCTATTTTTAAACTCAATTTCAACCCAAGGATCATCACCAATTTTATATTTTATTTTAAAGTAATCTGGTCGATTTGAATTGCCAATGTATTTAGGATTTATTTTGACCTTAACTTCATTATTATGAAGTAATTCTTCTTTCCATTCGTTCTCCAACTTTTTCCATTCACCTCTGTTCAGATTAGAGTTCATCGGGACCAGGTTATCAATTTCACCAGATCCTTTGAAAATAGTCGCTATTAAATGGCCGCCATCGTCATCTGGCAACCTGTCATCACCACCCACGGTCCTTTGAGCATAATTATTCCTTTTTCCTTTGCCTAATTTTAAGGATGCTTCAATGTCTATGATTCTTCCGTTTGCATCGGTTATATATTTATAGCCTTCATTTGAAGTGTATTCAATGTTTGCTTTTAAAGCTTTTTTGCCATTTCTTTTGGTGAAGTGCTCTCCATATTTTTCACATTTAATTGGAGAAGCCAGTGCTATGGATGCCAAATAACTGTTTGATTGATATCGATAAGAAAAACAATCTGCGACTTGTTTTGCTGCGATTTCAACAGTTTCTGATTTTTTGAATGCGGTGGTTACTTTATCGATGATTGTGGGAACGATGAATGATCCTAATCCGACCAGTGCTGCGCCGCCTATTCCCGATAAGACTGCATTTTTCCAATTGATTTTCCGCCCGTGCAAAATATCGTCTGCGACGCTTGTACCGGCGCCTTCTACTGCTCCGATGACTCCACCTTTGGTAAACATGTTTTGCAGAGGTGCCGGCAATTTGGAAACCAGTTTTTGTCCTCCGCGCAGAACAGGTCCCAAGACTTTGGAATTCTTGGCACCCATGATCAGTTTTTGCCCGATGCCACTGGCCAAGCCCCGGGAAGCTCCTGCCGTGATGCCTCCTCCGATCAATCCCAAGAGGCCGCCAATGGCTGCTTCCAAGAAGGTCATTTTGTTAATTTCCCAACCATTCAGGGCCATACTGATCACAAATGACAAAGCCATACCACTGAGTACGGCAATCCCTAACGGGGTGGCAAAGATGCACAAGACAATGCCCAAAATCAAGACGCCGGCAAACGCTATGTATTCCTTAAATTTGACGATCCAGTCCCAAACTGCAGACAGTGTATCAATTACGACTTCTGCTATTTTGGAGCAAATTTCAGTAAACCAATCCCAAAAGGCAGCCGCTTTCTCTTTGGTCCATTCCCATGCTCCTGAAATTTTGTCCCCGAACCAATCCGCAGCTTCTGACAATGGTTCGGTTATGGAATCAAGTAGTCCTTTCTTTTCTTCAACCGGAGGGGACGATACCGGCTGTTCTTTTTGTACGGGAGTTTTTTGTTCAAATTGATTGAAATCATCATTGATTTCAGGAACTTGGATCCCTCCGTCGGCATGGACAATGTCATTTCCCCAGATGCTAAATCCTGCAAAGATGAAAAGCAGGATAAGTATAAGTTGAAAAAATTGTTTTCCCATACGTTCAGTTACGGGTTCCCGTAACTCGGTTTCCTCCTTTCTTATTCATAATAAGCTATAAAACAATTATAATTATAAAAATATTATAAATCTGCTGCATGTAAAATTTTAAAAAAAATTTAACGATTGGAGGCTTTGTGTTTTTTAGCCAGGAAAAATTGCATGACCTGGTTATATTGGAAAGGGTTAAGAGGAAGAAACGGAGGCGGGGGATCCTCCGGGAGGGGATTAAATACAACAAATGAAAATGGTGTTTTGGGGGTGGGGGATGAGCCGGTGAAAAGATGGGGAAGGGATTTCTGCAGGGGGAATGTCGGGTTCTTGGGTTGAACCCGGCTTTTTAAAATCCTTCCCGGTGCAGACGCTTTAAGTCTTCCAGGCTGTCGATTTCATGGGTGTCCCAAGCATCGATTTCTTGCAAACGGACATTCAAATCCCGGATGTTTTCTTTGACGATGTGATCCCAGTATTTGTTTTGGAAATCTCCGTTTGCGACGGTTTCTTCCAGTTTTTTGACCAGTTTCCGGCCGTCTGTTTCGCTCCAATAGGAGACGCCGCACAGGATGTAATCATTTCCTTGTTCCTCGATGGTGATGTTTTGGATCCGGTTTTGCGAATCCGTGTGAAGGACCCATTCGTTGACAAACGGTTTTTTGGCGCTGAAGTATAACGAGGTGGACGGCTTGTCCAAAAGAAAATTGCGGCGCAGATAGTTGTCGGCGTCAATGACATAAGCGCCGGGCAAGTATTCCCGGGCCAGGTACATGGAATAGAGGTTGTTGTACCGGTCATAGTGCGGGTTGTGGATCAGCGTGACGGCAAATTTCTTCTTTAAATAAGTAAATTTTTCGTGCAGGTATCCCGTCACCACCGCGATATCCCGGACACCGGTTTCCCTTAAAAAACGGATTTGCCTTTCCAACAGCGGTTCATCGTTTACGGTGATGAGGGATTTCGGGGTGGTCAAGGTGAGCGGGCGAAGCCGGGTCCCCATTCCTGCTGCCAGCAAAATGGCTTTCATCGTTTCACCTCCTTCATGGTCCGGTTCCGGAATTTTTTCAAAAAGTGCGTGAGATTCAGTTCATCTTTTTCAGCCACCGTCAGCACGGAACCCAGGATGATCATGAGGCTGTAACCAATCATCTTCAGAGAGAGGGCTTCGCCGAAAAACAGAAAGCCGAAGAAGATGGCCCAGCCGGAATAAGAGATGTTCAGTCCCATGGCCTTGGCGGGACCGATGGCCCGGATGGCTTTGTAATAAAACAGGTAGGAGACCGATCCGGCCAAAGCAACGAGAGCGAGAAAGAACAGTTCCTTTTTGGCCATGACATCGGCGGCAAAGTGCCAACCGCCAAAGAACGGAAGAATGACGGTGCAGTAGGTGACCGTTGAAACCAGTTGGCGCAGCAGGATGGATTGCTCCGGGGAAATTTGGACTTTTTTCATTCCATAAGCAACCAGGACGCATTCCAATCCCCAGCAGATAATGCACAGAAGGACATACAAAAATCCGAGCCGGGACGGAACGGAAGCATCCTCTGTTCCCGAGGAGCCGAGCAGGATGATGAACAAAATGCTGATGAAAAGCCCAAACCAGTTTTTGGGGCGCAGACGGTCTTTCAAAAGCAGAAAAGAGAAGAAGGCCCCGACGGCCGGATAAACCGCGGAGAACGAAGCGGCATAGGAGGAACCGAGGTGGTGGATGGAAAGCACATAAAAGGTCATTCCAAGCGGGCCGCCAAGGATCGAGCCCAGAATGACATACCATCCGCCGGTTGTTTTGATGTTTGCGAGTGCTTTCTTCAGTTCCCCCTTCAGGGACAAATATCCGGCGATCCACAAGCCCGATGCAGCGTCATGCAAAAAAGTCCCCACCAGCGGGGCGAGGAACAATGCCTGCCCGGAGGAGGCGAACAGATCGCGGGAGAGGATCGCTCCGATGAATACCGTGTCCAACGCCCACATGATCCCCGACAAGAGTCCGAAAGCTGCACCGGCCCGTTTCATGCAGACACCTTCTTTGACAAGAAGAACTCGATGTTGGCAATGGCCCGGTTGTAGCGCATGATGCCGTAATCCCCGAAGTTGTCCCCTTTGGCTTCTTTGTAGATGGTCCACAAACTCCAGATGTAATCTTGGAAAATCTTGTGCATCAGCATGCGCATCCGGATTTTTTCGGTGATCTCTCCGGAGAAATAATAGGACAAGAAGAGATCTTCTTCCCGTCGGGTCAGGGAAGATTCCAGCGAGTAGGCAGCCAAATCCCAGACGGGATCATTCAACCCGGCATATTCCCAGTCGATCAGGTAAAGCCGGTTGTCCCCGCTTTTGATGAAGTTGTCCGGCAAGGTGTCATTATGGCACGGGACGAGAGGAACCTGCATGGCGTCAAACATCAATTTGATCTTCAACACTTCTTCTTTCAATTTGCGGAAGTTCGGATAAAAATAACCTCCGTTCACCTCGTCGACCAGCCGCTCATACTTGGTTTTGACCTGTCCGATGTCAAATTTGTTTTTCATCGGCGCGTTGGAGGTGTGGAGCTTTTTCAAAAGGTTGGCCACCAGCCGCATGTTTTCTTCGCGCCGGGCCATTTTGGGAGTGAGCGTTTCCGCATCCGGAATCATCTCGGAAATTTTCACGCCGTTTTTTTCATCAAAGTAGAGGGTTTTGGCGTTAATTCCGAGCTCGCCGGCCAGCATGGCGTTTTCTTTTTCGAGGTGGCGGTCGATCATTTGGTCCGTCCCGGCGCCCGGAATGCGAAGAACATATTCCTTTCCTCCGGCCACGCTGATTTTGTAGTTTTTGTTCGTCATGCCTCCCAACGGGACAGCCCCGGTGATGTCATCCTCCGGAATCCCGATGGCGGATGAAACCGTATCTTTTAATTGATGGATGAAATAGGTTTCTTCTTTCCGCTTCAATCGCGGGTGCACCAGATTCAAAATGCGGATATAATGCTCCTTCGTGTCGATGTCGGACCAGATCAAATCATTGATTTTCAAATAACCGATTTTGTACTGGCGGGAAACATCCAACAGCAGGTATTCATAATCGAGATAGGGATTCTGGTTGTTTTTGTATTCTTCCAGCATCAGTTGATAGACATCATATGAGATTTTGTTGATGCCCACCATTTCGCCGTCAATCCGGTTCAATTGGTGAAGATCTTTGGAAATTTTGAAGATACTCTGGTTGCGGAGTTCCACATAGGCCTCGTTGCCTTGCCCGCTTTCGGTTGCAATCAGCATGCAGTCGCGTTGTTCATTGTGAATCAGCTGTTTGAAGGCTTGTTCCTCCGCCAGAATATCGTGATCGAGAACGATGAAATCCCCGGAAACGGCATATTTGGCACAAGCCAGAGAGGACATCGACCCGGTCCATTGGTAGCGCGGGTTATCCACGAACACGATTCCCTCTTGATCAGTTAACGATTGGAAGGCTTCCTTTTGGTATCCGGTGACGATGATGATTTTTTCGATCCCGTGCTTTCTCAAAATGTCAATGTTGCGTTGTAACAGCGTGGTGCCGTTCAGCGGCAAGAGACTTACCGGAAGATTGAATTCATCGTTTTCGCCGGCGGCCAGAATGACGGCTTCTTTCACTTTGGTTGTTTTCCCGCCGTGAAGATCCACTTTTTTGTTTTGGTAAGAAGCATACCGGTTTTTCAAAAGGCGGATGCCTTCTTTGGTGAGGTAGTATTGGGTGCTGCGTCCATGTTTCCGTGTGTCGATCAGGCCTTTTTCCATCAAATCGCGGATCAGATAATTGACTTTGCCGGCGGAAAAATGGCAGAGTTGCCCGATCGATTTTTGATTCACCTGCACATGTTTGTTGATGGTTTCAAGCACTTTGAGTTGATCTTCCATGGACATCCCTCCTGCTTGAATGGTGTGATGAATCGGTTGTGGCGGAGTGTGGCAGACGGGATGAAAACGTATGGACAAGATGAAACGAGAAACATATTCAATTTTTGAATGTATTTATTTTAACATAACTCTCTTTTTTTGAGAAATTAATGTGGCGTGAAATGGGAGATTTCCAGGGAGCGGCTGTTAAAAGGATTTTATTCAGAGTTCATAAAGCGTGAAAAAAAGAGGGAAGCTTTCGTCGGTGAAAGCCATCCCTCTTTTTTGGTCAAAAAATGAATGAATCAACCCTCATAATTGTAATTCGGTGAAGGTGTGTTTGGGCTTTTGCTTTTCTTCGGGAGGCAATTCCATGTAATGATCCCCGTAAAGCGTCCGCAAATAGCGGTCCCGGTCTTTGATGGCCAGGAAAGAGTGCCCCTCGAACCGGATTTCTTCGAGGTCTTGAAAAATCCTGAAGGGCAAAATCATGGAGTCTTTGATCTCGGTGGGAACCAGAATGGAGTTGTCTCCGTAAGTATATTCAAATTTTGAATGGTGATTGTATTTGGTTTTGATGCGGGTTTCCCATCGGTTGAGCCGGTGGACGCCCAACGCCTTGCCAAGCGGGCGGAGCAGGCAGCTTGCGATTTTTCTCATGCGGCTGTGGCTTTTCTTTTGGAATTTCAGTGTGACCGAATATCGGGTGAAGTAGATGAAAGTGAGACAGATCCGGTCGAGTGTGCGGAGAATCCGGCTGTCGGGGATGCGGTCGATGGGGAAGATATCAATGAAAACACCCCGTTTGATATCCGACCGGGAGGTAGTGTGCTCGACAAGGCGGGTGCGCGTGTCCACAATTTTGATAAAGTTGTGCGGATAATCGCGGTCTGTTTCATAGTGTTGGATGAACAAATAATCCGGCAAGTGTTTTTGGCCTTCCTTCCAAAAGCGTTCGTAATCTTCCCGGAGCATCGCCACATCCGCGTCGTCATCCCATGGGATAAACCCGCCGTGACGAACGGCCCCCAACAGGGTTCCGGATGAAAGAGTATAGGAGAGGCCCATTTTTCTTGCCGCCTTGTCAAATTCCAGCAAAATCTCAAGTTGTTTTTTCTGCAGTTGTCGGATTGTTTCTGGTGAGAGTTTCACTTGCAACCACCTCAATCCTTAATTGTAGCACAGAACTCCGTTTTTGGAATTCGTCAGACGGAAGGGCAGGGGTTCCGGTTTTGAAAAACGGGAAGAGTTTATTAAGATAATATTGGGGTTCAATAAATGGAAACAAAGTGAATGGTTGATCGTTCGGGATCGGTTTACGATAAAGACAAGGAGGAACCTATGAATCAGAAGAAGAAAGGACCGGTTGGGAAATACGCCGGAACCGCAAAGGTCGGAACCAAAGGCCAAATCGTGATCCCCAAGGAGATCCGGGACATGTTTGACATCCAACCGGGCGAAACCTTGCTTTTGTTTGCAGACGTTGAAAGAGGGATTGCCGTCATGAAATCCGACGCATTCAAAGATGTGTTTGAGACGGTTCCGCAGTGGCCGAAAAAAGATGAGTGAAAGTCTGATGCAGGCACCTCAAGAACGAGGTGCTTTTTTGTTTTGAGTGGTAAATTTACAAGCTTTTAAAAAGGAATTCATCCTATTTATATTTAAATATTTTAGAATATAAATGAATTTTTGGATAGTGTGTAAACATAAAACGACTTCTTTGGAAAGGATGGTTTAGCATGAACAAACGCGGTTGGTTAGGGGCGGCTTTGGCGATGGTTGTCACGGTTTCTGCCGTCTCCTTTTCCCAAGTCTGGGCCGGACAGGAGGAAGTGGCCAGAAAGCAAAAGCCGCAGCCAAAAAACGTCATATTGATGGTCGGTGACGGGATGGGCAGGGCCCAACGGGATGCCATCCGGCTGTCCAGTGTCGGTCTGCACGGTAAAACAGCCATGGATGACATGCCGTATACAGGCTTTGTACACACCAATTCCGCAGACCCCGAAGAGTTTGTGACCGACTCGGCAGCGGCGGCGACGGCGATGGCCACCGGCGTGAAGACCTACAATGGCGCCATCGGTGTCGACCTGGAACAGAATCCGGTGGAAACGGTATTGGAAACGGCCAAAAAACGGGGAAAAGCGACGGGACTGGTGACCACCGCCCAAGTCACGGATGCAACCCCGGCGGCATTTGGTTCCCATGTGAAAGACCGGGATGACCAGAGTCAAATCGCCCGGCAGTTTTTGGAGAAAAGCCGTCCTGACGTGATCTTGGGCGGTGGAGAAGATTACTGGTATCCGGAAGGCAACCCCGGCCGGCATCCGGACCATCCGGCAGAAGACCCTTCTGAAGAAAGCAAAGGAACCGAAGGAAATCTGGTGGAACGGGCCAAAGATCTGGGATACCAGTATGTCGCAAACCGGGAAGAGTTGCAAAAAGCGAACGGTTCCAAGATTCTCGGCTTGTTTGCCAATGAAGAGATGTTCCAATATGACACCGAGGCCGGGGATCGCTATAATCCGGCGGTTTCTTTGACCGAGATGGCGGATAAAGCCCTTCAAACGCTGTCCAAAAACAAAAACGGATTTTTCTTGCTGGTGGAAGAAGAAGGGATTGACGCCATGTGCCATGTGAACAATGCCGGACTGGCCATCGAAGCCGGCAAGGAGTTTGACAAAGCGGTGGCGCATGTCAAAGAATTTGCCAAAAAACGCGGGGATACCTTGGTCATTGTCGTCGGTGACCATGAAACCGGCGGTTTTACGATTGAAGGATTGGATGACTCCGACGAGTCGGGGGACGGCGTGTCCGGTGAAGACGGGCCTTTCCCGGTAGCCGGTTCCGATCAGCAGTTTATGGTGGATTGGACAACCGGAGGACATTCGGCGGTAAGCATTCCTTTAACCGCCATGGGACCAGGAGCGGAGATGTTGCAGGGGGCTTATGAGAACACCCGCATCCATGATGTGATTGTGAAGTTGATGAAGTAAGAAACAAGCTATAGTTCAGAAGCGCCTTCCGTCCGGGGAGGTGCTTTGGTTTTGACAAGAAAAAACAGGGTATTATAAAATCGGTTTGACTGAATGGTCAGGTGAAAAACCGGTTTGAACGGTTCAGACAGCAAAGAGTGGTGATGAAAATGATTAAGATCACGGCAGACAGCACTTGTGATCTGTCTCCTGAAATCTTAAACGCGATGGATATCACGCTGGTGCCCTTGAATGTTTTGATTGATGACAAGTCATACCGGGACGGGGTGGACATTACGCCGGCCGAGATTTTCCGGTATGTGGGCGAAGAAGGGAAGACCTGCAAAACGGCAGCGGTGAACACCTATGAGTACGAGAAGGTTTTTTCCGAACTTTCCCCAAAATATGAAGCCGTCATCCATTTTTCCCTCAGCGCGGAATTTTCCTCGACTTATCAAAATGCGGTGTTGGCTGCAGAGAACTTTTCCAATGTCCATGTGATTGACACGCGCAATCTTTCCACGGGCAGCGGCCATCTCGTATATGATGCGGCGCTCATGGCCAAGGAAGGGTTAAAAGCGGAGGAGATCTGCGAAAAAATGAAGGAGACCATTCCCAAAGTGGATGCCAGTTTTGTGATTGACCGCCTCGATTATCTGAGAAAAGGCGGACGCTGTTCGGGAGTGGAAGCGTTGGGGGCGGCCTTGCTCCGGATCAAGCCGAGCATTGAAGTGATCGACGGGCGGATGGAAGTCGGGAAGAAATACCGGGGCAACTTTGACCGTTGCCTGGAGCGTTATGTCAAAGACAAATTATCAGGCAAACAAGAGGACATCGACCAAAGACGGATCTTTATCACGCATTCCGGGTGTTCGGAAGAAACCGTCGCCAAAGTCAAGGAAGCCGTCCGCCGATATGCCGATTTTGACGAGATCATCGTCACCAAGGCCGGTTGTACCATCTCAAGCCATTGCGGTCCCAATACACTGGGGATTTTGTTCAAACGGAAAAGCAAAAAATAAACGGTTGATCAAAGGAAAACCTGCCCTCACACGGGCAGGTTTGTTGGAACCGGTCATATGAAATGTTGCCGGACGCATCCTTTTCCGTTTTCGCTTTCCACTTCGGCAAAGGCCCCGTTGATGAAGGTCATCTGCGGCGGAACATGGCCGCAATCAACATCGTAAATGATTGGGATTTGAAGTTCTCCGGCAAGCTCTTGGTAAACATCTTCCACGGTGTAGTCTTGGACCGGGTGGTTGGAATGGCTGCGCCCGAACAAGATCCCCGAGCATGCGTTAAACCAACCGGCCAACTTCATCTGCATGAGGGACCTTCTCAAATCCACCGTTGTCAATTCGCAATTTTCCAGATACCACACCACCGGTTCTCCATCCAGGTGATTTTTTCTGAATTTTTCCACGTCACCGTAAGGCGTGCCGGTCAAATGCCGGATGGTGTCAATGCATCCGCCGAGCAACCGGCCTTTGATGATTTCTTTTTGGTTGGAAACGGTCTTCCAGCAAGTCGGCTCCGTCAGGTGAAAAAGGCAGGGTGTCGGGCGGTCGTGCTGCCATTTCTTTTGATAATATGCGGAAGATCGCTGCAGGACGGAATTTCCTTTTCCCGTGGCCAACACGTTTTTCCACATGGCGGTGGTGTCATCCCAGTATTCCCCCCGCAAATCCACAAAGTTGGGGCCGTGAGCCGTGGCAATTCCGGTATTCAAGGTGATGGCCAACAACAACGTGCTGGTATCGGAATAGCCCATCACCCATTTGTTCTTGATTTTTTGAAAGTCGACATGTTCAAGCATCTCAATCAAAAGTTCCCCGCCCCATGGCGGGATAATGATGTGGATCGCATCGTCTTGCATCATTTGATGGAATTCCCCGGCCCTGATCCGGGCAGGAGCCGATTTTGCTTTATGCTGTTTCCGGACGGTTTTGCCGCAACGGACACGGAATCCTTTTTCTTCCATCCGCCGGCATGAAAGTTCAAACATGGCATGCAATTCCCGCGGCACGCCGGATGACGGCGCGGTGACCCCGATGGTTGCCCCTTCGGTCCACGAAGGATATTGAATCACCGGATTTCCCCCTTTTTTGGTTTTTGGAAAGCTAATGTATGTTTTAAGGGAGTGGTGTGCTGAATCCTGCTTACAGGAAAGAACTGTTCCGGGAAAAGGCAGCTTTTTTATTGACGCTGATAAGAAAACGATTTATAGTATTATTGGACTTTAAATTGATAATCATTATCAATGATAAAATACAGATGTTGGGGGCATCAGGATGGGGCGCCTTTATACCGAACATTTGCAGGTTGGTTATGGGGAGAAAGCGATTGTCCGGGATTTGACGATTCAGATTCCCGACCATCAGATCACGGTGATCATCGGACCGAACGGATGCGGGAAATCGACCTTTTTAAAAGCAATGTCACGTATCATCGCATATCAGTCGGGGGCGGTGATCCTGGACGGGAAAAGCATTGCGCAGGAAGACACAAAAAGTTTAGCCAGAAAAATGGCAATTCTTCCCCAAAATCCGGAGAGCGCGGCCGGGCTCACGGCCGGGGAACTGGTTTCTTACGGGAGATATCCTTATCAAAAAGGATTTGGACGCCTGAGCAAAAAGGACATCGAGGTGATTGACTGGGCACTCAAGGTCACCGGTACAGAGCAATTCAAATATCAGCCGGTGGATGCTTTATCCGGCGGGCAGAGACAGCGGGTTTGGATTGCTTTGGCCATTGCGCAGGAAACCGATATCATCTTCCTCGACGAACCCACCACTTATTTGGATCTGGCCCATCAGCTCGAGGTTTTGGAGCTTTTGCAAAAGCTCAATAAAGAGGAAGGACGCACGATTGTCATGGTCCTGCACGATTTGAATCAGGCGGCCCGTTTTGCGGACTTTCTCGTGGCGATGAAAGACGGGAAAATCGTAAAAAGCGGGACCGGTGAAGAGGTCATCACCCGGGATGTGCTGAGGGAAGTTTTTCATATTGATGCGGAAATCGGAAAAGATCCGCGCACTGGTAAACCGATGTGCTTGACATATAATCTGATCAAAGGAGAAGACGCTTATGAAGAAAATATGGCCGTTGCTGCTCGGACTGGCACTGTTTCTTAGCGGGTGCGGAGATCCGGCGGATGAAAGTGCAAAAAACGGTTCATCCAAAACCGTGACTTACCAATCGGAAAACGGGCCCGTCGAGGTTCCGGAACATCCCAAACGCATCGTGGTGCTTTCGCAATTTGCCGGGAACGTGATGGCGCTTGGTGGCAATATTGTCGGGGTGGATTCTTGGGCAAAAGACAATCCCCGATTCAAAGACAAGCTGAAAAATGCGGAAGTGGTCAGCGATGAAGATTTGGAGAAAATCATCGAGTTAAATCCGGATTTGATTATCGGTGTTTCCACCACGAAAAACGTGGATAAACTGAAACAAATCGCTCCCACCGTGACCTATACCTATGGAAAGTTGGACTACCTGACACAGCATCTGGAAATCGGAAAGCTTCTCAACAAAGAAGAGGAAGCCCGCAAATGGATTGACCAATTCAAAGCGGAAGCCAAGAAAACCGGAGAGCAAATCAAAGCCAAAATCGGCGAAGATGCAACGGTTTCCGTGATCGAGAACTTTGATAAACAATTGTATGTTTTCGGGGATAACTGGGGCCGGGGAACGGAAATCCTTTATCAGGAAATGGGCCTGAAAATGCCCCCGAAAGTAAAAGAAAAAGCGTTGGGACCGGGCTATTATGCCATCTCGCCCGAGGTGCTACGCGATTTTGCCGGGGATTATGTGATTTTCAGCAAATACAAAGATGCGGACACCTCGTTTGAGAAAACCGAAACTTACCAAAACATCCCGGCGGTGAAAAATCACCGCGTGTTTGAAGTCGATGCGAGAGGTTTCTTCTTCAATGATCCCCTGACTTTGGAATATCAGCTTAATTTCTTTAAAAAATCCTTCTTAAACCAGTAACATGCGGGGAAGAGGGGCCCTGGGACAGGGTGCCTCTTCCTGATGATAGAAAGATGAGATCAACATGTTGAAAAACAAAAGTTCTTTTCCGTTTGTTTTGAAATTGACGGCCGGGGTGGCCATTCTTTTTCTCTCTTTTGTCATCGCCATGGTGTTGGGTGCGGCGGATACCAGTCTCAGGGAAGTTTGGCTGGCGATCACCGGCGGGGAAAAGACGGAGACGATCACGATGATCCGGGAGATCCGTTTGCCGCGTGAAGTGGCGGCCGTTTTTGTCGGAGCGGCACTATCGGTGGCCGGCGCCGTCATGCAGGGGTTGACAAGAAATCCGTTGGCCGATCCCGGGTTGCTGGGCCTGACGGCCGGAGCCAATGCGGCATTGGCTTTCCTGCTTGCTTTTCACCCCTCAGCCGGCTACTTTGTCCTTACCATATCCTGTTTTGTCGGGGCTTTTGCGGGGGTGTGCCTGGTGTTCGGCATCAGTGCGGTGAAAAAAGGCGGTTTTTCGCCTTTTAAAATCGTGTTGGCAGGAGCGGCGGTGACGGTCTTTTTGCAAGGGATTGCGGAAGCCATCGGATTGTATTTCAAAATTTCCAAAGATGTGTCGATGTGGACAGCCGGCGGACTGATCGGGACTTCCTGGGAACAGCTGAAAGTGATCATTCCGTTTATTGCCGCCGGCATTTTGATTGCTCTTTATTTCTCCCGGCAGTTGACCATCCTCAGTTTGAATGAGGAGGTGGCCGTTGGATTGGGGCAAAAGACCCGGCAGATCAAAGCGGTTTTGTTCATGGTGGTCACCATCCTTGCCGGAGCCGCGGTGGCGCTTGCCGGCAACATGGCTTTTATCGGCTTGATGGTTCCCCACATCGTCAGGGCGGTGGTGGGCACGGATTACCGCTTTGTTCTTCCCATGTCCGCCGTGTGCGGGGCTGCATTCATGCTTCTGGCCGATACGCTGGGCCGGACGATCCATGCCCCGTTTGAGACGCCGGTGTCGGCCATTGTTTACATACTGGGGCTGCCCTTCTTCCTGTTGATCGTGCGCAAAGGAGGGAGAACCGTTTTATGATCCATCCTTCCGTGTTAAAGAAACAAAAAATCATCATCGGGATCTTGCTTGTCCTGACGGGGATCACCATGGTTCTCAGCCTGGGGCTTGGCCGTTCCTCGGTCTCTTTCGACCGGATTTTGCCGATTCTCTTGGGGGATGGGAACTTTAAAGAAGAATTTGTCTTCTATTCGATTCGCCTGCCGCGGATCGTGGTGACCCTCCTTGCCGGAATGGCTTTGGCTGTGTCCGGAGCCATTTTGCAGGGAATTACGCGAAATGATCTGGCTGACCCCGGCATTATCGGCATCAATTCCGGCGCCGGTGTCGGAGTGGCCGTCTTTTTTCTGTTTTTCCCGGTGGAAGCCGGATCGTTTATCTACCTGCTGCCGGTCGTGGCTTTTTTATCCGGCATGTTGACCGCCATCCTTCTTTATGTGTTTTCTTATCAAAAAGGGGCGGGGCTTCAGCCGGCCCGTTTGATTTTGACAGGTGTGGGATTTTACATGGCTTTTTCCGGGGCGATGCTGGTCATTGTTTCCTCGGCAGAGCGCGAAAAAGTGGATTTTATCGCACGATGGCTCAACGGGAATATTTGGGGGGACGATTGGCCGTTTATCTGGGCGCTCCTCCCCTGGCTGTTGGTGTTTATCCCGCTTACGTTTTACAAAGCCAATCAATTAAATCTGTTGAGTTTTAATGATCCGGTTGCCATCGGAGTCGGATTGCCCCTGCAAAAAGAAAGGATGCTCCTGCTTTTTGCGGCTGTGGCGCTTGCGGCTTCCGCCGTATCCGTCACCGGCGGGATTGCTTTTATCGGCTTGATGGCTCCCCATTTGGCGAAAGCCTTGATCGGACCGAGAAATCAGCTGTTTTTGCCGATCGCCCTGTTGATTGGCGGCTGGTTGCTTTTGTCGGCTGATACCATCGGACGCAATCTTTTGGAACCGGACGGCATTCCGGCCGGAATCGTGGCATCGCTGATCGGAGCGCCTTATTTTGTTTACCTGTTGCTCCGGAAATAAAAAATCCGTTTTTGTTGGCCTTATCCTGCAGGCCCGTGAGAGAAACCGTGCTTTTGTTCCGACAGGGATGAAAGCGCGGTTTTTTTTAAGGGAAATTTCAGCTTCAGGCCGGATAATGGAAATGATTTGGAGAGAAAGGCGGTGACCCGGCATGATGAAACAATTGGCGGGGATCAAAATATTGGTTGTGGATGAAGGGGCGGATGTCGTTCAGGAGCACCGGAATCAAAGTTCCAGTGCTCCTTTGACATCATACAGGGACAGATCGATGTCCAATTCCAATCCCAACGCCAGTTTGGCCAGTTGGTTTCCGATAAAAGGCCCCATCGTCAGTCCCGAAGCTCCCAGTCCATTGGCCAGCAGGATGCCGTCCCATCCGGGAAGCGGGCCGATGACAGGAAGGAACCCGGGGGTATAGGGCCGGAAGCCGACTCTGGTTTCCAGCAAGGTGCTGTGTTCCAGTCCGGGGGCGACGTCCAGCGCTTTTTGAAGCACTTCGAACAAGCCGCCGGCAGTGACCCGGGTGTCAAAGTGATCCAAATCATTTTCGTGGGTTGCCCCGACAATGATCCGGTGATCCTCCAATGTCAGCATGTACTGATCATTGGGCGGCATGATGACCGACCAATGGTTGGTGGGCGTGTCAGGCAATTGCAAATGGACGATTTGCCCTTTTTGGAAAGTGCCCAAAAAATTTACTCCCAGCGGGGCAAGCAATGATTTTGCCCATGCTCCCGCGCAGACAATCACGATATCCGCCGGAATCACCTCTTTGTCATTTACCCGGACGCCGGTCACCTTTTTTCCCTGGTGCAAGAGCGAGGCGCTTCCCCGGATGAACGATGCACCGTTTTTTTGTGACGCACGGAGCAGGGAGTCGCGGAGGGCGCGGCCATCCACGCGGGCCGCCCCTTCCACATGCAGGGACGAAAAATGGCTGGCAAGCGGAGGAAACCGTTCCCGTGTCTTTTGGGGTGGCAACGGGGTGAGCTTGCCCATTTCCGGTGCGTCCTGCCGGCGTTTTTCGGCCCGCTCTTCCACTTTGGCGAGCCTTTTTGCATCCGTATGAATGCGTAGCGCGCCGACTTTTTTGTAACCAGTTTGTTTTTCCCCGTCTTTTTCCAACCCGGCGATCAGTTGCGAATAAAAACGGGCCCCTTTTTTTGCCAGTTGATACCAGGCTTTGTTCCGCCTCTGTGACAACCAGGGACAAATGATTCCGGCGGCGGCGTCGGTGGCTTGTCCCGGATCTTTGCGGTCGATGATCGTAACCTTCACATCGGCACTCAGTTTGGTCAATTGGTACGCGGCGGAGGCGCCTGAAATTCCGCCTCCGATGACAATCACTTTTTTCATGGTCAACCCTTCTTTTTCAGGATTCGTTTTCCATTATACCGGTTTGGGGAAACAAACTTGAGTCGTGGTGGAGTCTGTCACAAAAACACCGTCTGTTTCGTTTTATTATTAAACAGGGAAAAGGGGATGGGCGGAATGAAGGAAATCACTTGTGTCGTGACAGGGGGCGGGCATGTGGGCCTTCATGCTTTAAAAGAGATCGGTCAGGCGATGAGAAAAGCAGGCAAGTCCTTCCGGTTGATTTTGATTGATCCCAAGCCGTTTTATGTACAGAAAGTCCTGTTATTTCAACCGGCTGCCAGAGCTGAAAAGATTGCCTTGGCTTGGGAAGAGGTTCTCCCGGAAAGGGTGGAGCGCATTCAAGGTGAGCTTGTAGCCATCGAAAGCCAGGAAAAGGGGATCTTTTTTCGTGATGCAGAGAAAAAGGAGCAAGCATTGGACTATGATCTGTTGGTCATTACCGTGGGAAGTGTGGTGAAAAGGCCGGATCCGGAACAAGGCGGAATTTCATTGCACGATTTATCCGCATCGGAAGAGATACGAACCAAGTGGCGCCGGCATTTACAAAAGGCGGTAAACGAGCAAGACCCGGCCGAACGAAAACGATTGCTCTCTGTTGCGGTGGCAGGTGCCGGAATCAGTGGAGTGGAGACATCTGCGGAATTGGCACAGGCCATGCGTTCAGAAGCAGTTCGGTTGGGCATGGATCCCGCGTTGGTCCGGGTTTTTTTGATCAATGCGGAAGAAAGGTTGATGATGAACGGACCAAAGAAATTGGGCCGGAAATTGGAAGCCAAGCTGAACAATTTAGGTGTTACGGTCCTCCATCAACGCAAAGCTTTGTATGAGAAAGACGGAAAGCTGGTACTTTCCGATGGCACGCAACTTTCTGCCGGGTTCACCATTTGGACCTTGGGGCTTGAGCCCCATCCGGTTTTGCGCCAATGTCAACTGCCGCTTACTTTGGAGGGAAAAGTGAAAGTGGATGCTTCTTATCGGGTGTCAGGGAAAAGTGCCATCTACAGTATCGGGGATTGTGCACATGTTATCGATCCGGAGAATGGAAAAGCAGACGGGATGACTTGCAAAGAAGGAATCCTGCAAGCAAAACGACTGGGAGAAGTTATTGAAGCTGATTTGAAAAAAAAGCCTGCTCCGATTCATCGGAGATGCCGAAATTTTTTTTGTATCAGTTTAGGTCAAAAAGAAGGTTTGGTCTGGGCTGAATACTGCGGAATCGATTGGATCCTGGCGGGGAAAATCGGCAGGTTCATCAGAAAATGGACATGGAAGAAAGCAAGTAACGTAAAATAAAAGTGAAATGGGGGCACAGGAGGGGAGAAGGATATGGGGAAACAATAAAACAACTTTATGAAGAATACAAACCTTTGCTTTGCACCATTGCATATCAATTGACCGGTTCGATGGCTGATGCGGAAGATCTGGTGCAAGATCTCTTTGTCAAACTGACCGGTTTGGATCTCAAGCGCTTGTACGATCCCAAGAATTATCTTTGTAAAATGATCGTCAATCGTTGTTATGATTATCTGGGTTCTGCCCAAAAAAGGCGGGAGCAATATACCGGTCCCTGGCTGCCGGAACCGGTCCCCACATATGTTGCAGATCCCGGTGCCATGTTACTTAAAAAGGATATGTTGTCTTATGGGATGTTGGTGTTGTTGGAACGGTTGACCCCTGTTGAAAGAACGGTTTTTGTTTTGCGGGAAGCATTGTCTTTTGATTATGCCTCGATTGGAAAAATCGTGGAGAAAAGCGAGGGGAATTGTCGCAAAATTTTGAGCAGGGCGAGAAGGAAAGTGGGAAATCCGGGGAAAGCGATTCGCCGCCGGCAAAACCAAAGAGTATGGATTGAACAGTTTCTTGAAGAATTGCGTCGAGGAAATGTAGAAAAAATCCTTTCCCTCTTGGCGGAAGATGTCGTTGTAACATCTGACGGCGGCGGAAAAGTGACGGCTGCCTTCCGGCCGGTCATTTCTGCCGAAAAGGTGGCACGGTTCTTGTTGGGATTGTTGAGAAAATATCAGGGTGTGCAATACAGGGTGATCGGGATCAATGCAGAGGACGGACTGTTGATCCGTGCGGGTGGACAAATGACTGTCGCCTTGTTTCAACTGGAGGGAGGGAAAATGAAGAAACTTTATCTGGTGCGGAATCCGGAGAAACTCACATGGTTTAAAAACCTCTAGGCCCCGGCTGCCATTTACCGGCTGGCCGGGGATGTTTTTTCAAATGATATCCGATGTGCCACGATGCCGGCGGTTGTGCCATGGCAGGGATGATCGGCCATCTGCCGGGCAATGGAGGGCGAAAGGAACGGAGAGATCTGCCGCCATTGCATCCATCAGGGAGCAGATGGACATGATAGGATGGGTTGGGGAGTTGACCGGGATTTGGATGGAAACAGTCGGTTGTCAAGTTGATTATCTTGACATATAATTTTTTGATATATTAAGTAATATGAAAGTATGTTTTTCTGTCTAATTTTTATTTAGATAAATCGGGGTGATTGAATGTCAACAAAAACCATGGATGCGATTGAAGTGATGAAAGCGCGTTCCACGGTTCGCAAATATGATCCGAATGCAAACATTCCGGAAGAGGAATTGAATGAACTTCTGGAGATTGCCACCCGGGCTCCTTCTGCCTGGAACTTGCAACATTGGCGCTTTCTCGTCATTACCTCCAAAGAGATGAAGGAAAAACTGCTGCCCATTGCATCCAATCAAGAGCAAGTGGTGGAAGCGGCAGCCACCGTGGCTGTGTTGGGAGACCTGCAAGCGAATGAAACCGCCAAAATCGTCTATAAGGATGCTGGTAAAGACATTTACGATTTAATGATCAGCCAAGTGGAAAAAGCTTATCAAAATGACCGGTTCGCCCGGGATGAGGCGTTTTTGAATGCCGGTTTTGCCGCCATGCAGCTGATGTTGGCAGCCAAGGCCAAAGGGTATGACACTTGTCCGATCGGAGGATTTAACCGGGAAAAATTTGTGGAGGAATTCCGGGTTCCGGATCGTTATGCGCCCGTTATGCTGATCACGATCGGCAAAGCGGTGGCTCCGGCCCGGCCGACGACCCGTTTGCCTTTGGATCAGGTTGTGGTGAAGGAAAGTTTTTAAACCGTATTCCGATGTAACTGAAAACCGGAACACGGGAGGGGTTCGGAAGAAGACCGGTCCCTCCTTGTTTTTTATTGCAAAAGAGGCACCGAAACGCATCCGGTGTTTTGTTTTTGTTCATATCCTTTTGGGAATCCGTGTTTTTTAAGAAGCGATGTGGGGAAAAAGTATGAACATGGAGCATTGACTTACGCGAGGTGAGAATCATGCTGGTGTGCCTTGACCCGGGACACGGGGGAGAGGATTTGGGATCGGTGGGGTATTCTCTGGCCGAAAAAGATGTCTGCTTGGAAATTGCTTTTCGCGTTCGCCGCAAGTTGTTAAATTATGAAGGGTTGTCCGTGACCATGACCCGGTCTGTGGATACCGACGTAAGTGCCCGGGAAAGGATCGAGTGGGCGAACCGTCAGAATGCGGACTTATTTTTAAGCATCCATACCAATGCTTCCCCCGATCCCACCATGTCCGGGTTTGCCTCCTATGTGAGCGTGATTGCAGGATTGGAAGAGAGAAAAATCCAGTGCTGGCTTCATAATCAGCTGACGGGTTTTTTAAGAAAATACGGCGTGATGGACTTGGGAAAGAAAAATGACACAGAGACGGCGGAAGGGAAAATCCAGGAATTGCGCGGGGTGAACATGCCTGCAATCACGGTTGCTTCGTTGTTTATCACCCACATGCGGGAAAATCATCTTCTTTCAGACGCCCGGTTTTTGGATCAATACGCGGAAACGATTACGGAAGGAATCGCCCGGATTCACCGGTGCCAAAAGAAAGAAAGAATCCGGTGAACGTGAGCGGGGCATAAAAAAACTGCCGGCCTTGAATAAAAGGCCGGCAGTTTTTTATTTATTCTTCCCAGACTTTGACTTCTGTCATGACCGTTCCGGGCTGCATGTTCAGCACATGCTCCATCCCTTTGGTCACCATGCCGAAAACGGTGTGCACCCCGTCCAAATGCGGCTGGGGTTTATGGACAATGAAAAATTGGCAAGATCCGGTGTCTTTCCCGCGATGCGCCATCGATACGGCTCCGGCCACATGGCGGTGCGGATTGTTTTCCGTTTCGCAAGGAATGGTGTATCCGGCATCACCGTTTCCCAGCCCGTTGGGGCAACCTCCCTGGCTGACAAATCCCGGAATCACCCGGTGAAAGTTGAGCCCGTTGTAAAAGCCCTCATTGGCCAGTTTGCGAAAGTTATTGACCGTGATGGGAGCTTCATCCGGGAAAAATTCGATCTCGATGATTCCTCCGTTTTCCAGCAAAATTTCGCCTTTGACTGTCATTGGATTCACTCCTCGTTGATGGACGTATTTATTTTACCTCGTTTTCGCAAGGAAAAGAAGCGGTCATTTTTTGTTTTTTGCTTCTTCGGCCAAACGGGCTCCTTCATTTTTGATGACTCTTTCCACTTCCGACATTTGCTTGACGGGATCGGGCATGCTCCTGATTTTTCTCAAGTCGGGCTCCAGAAACTGCACTCTTCCCCCTTGTCTGGTATGGACATAACGCGCAACGCTGGCAAGAAGTTCTTCGTCTCCGTTTTTAATGACATAACGAATCACATAAAACGGGTGTTGTTGTTCTTCCACCCCGCGTGTTTCCACTGGATAAGCCATCGAATTCCCCCTGATTTTGAGGTTTTCTTTATTGTACCAACGATGAAAAAAAAGTACAGTGAAATAAGTCACCGTCTGAAAGGGCCCTTGGGGAATAAGAACGGGAAGCGTATTGCGGGTCCGGGTTATTTGTGTGATAGTAAAGATAGAAGGTTGTTCTTTTGTTATATAACAATCTCGCCAAAAAAGTGAATACACAGAAAGAAGGGTTCATCCATGTTTGCGCAGATGTTAAAAACCGTTTTGCAAATCGGCGGGATTTACCTTTTTTATGAGACAGGCGTGTGGATCCAACAAAAGTCCCATGTCCCGATCCCGGGCAGTATGATCGGATTGTTTCTTTTGTTCATCTGTTTGTCCACCGGTTTGGTCCGGGTCCATTGGCTGCAATCAGGGGCGGATGTATTGCTCTCTTGGTTGCCGCTTTTGTTTCTGCCCTCTGTCATCGGGGTGATCGAATATGCCGGTTTTTTGAGGCGACACGGGTTGCAAGCCATGGCCGTGGTTGTCATCAGTACCGTGCTGGTCATGTGTTTATCCGGATGGCTGGCACAATGGCTTGCCAAGCGAAAGGAGGGTGTGGATGAACGAATGGATCAGCGGGGGCATATCCGTCGGTGTCACGCTCGCGGTGTTCATCGTGATGAAACTTCTGTATAAACGCTTTCCGTCGCCGTTTTTGCTTCCGCTTTTGACTTCGGCAGCGGTTTTGATCAGCTTTTTGCTTTTATTCCATATTCCTTATGATGCCTATATGACCGGCGGACGGTGGCTGGACGGGTTTCTGGGTCCGGCGGTGGTGGCGATGGCGGTTCCGCTGTATCGCCACCGACGGATTGTGAAACGTTATCTTGCTCCGATACTGGTCAGTGTGATTTCCGGTTGTTTCACCGCTGTGTTGAGCGGATACTTTTTGGCGGAGGCATTCGGGTTGGACCGCCGCCTTCTTTACACGTTGTTGCCAAAATCCGTGACCACGCCGGTGGCCATGGACTTGGCCGGACTTTCGGGAGGCATCCCCTCTCTGGCCGCCTTGTTTGTGATTGTGGCCGGACTGGTCGGGGCGGTGTCGGGTCCGTATTTGATGAAATGGTGTAAGATCACCCATTACCTGGGCAAAGGCATCGGATTGGGCAGTGCTTCCCATGCGATTGGAACGTCCAAAGCGCTGGAGACCGGGGAAAAGGAAGGAACCGCCAGTTTGGTGGCCATGACCCTGTGTGCCATGTTGACTTCCGTTTTGATTCCCGTCTTGCTCCGGTTTTTGCATTAAAAACAGGAACCTGCGCAGGTTCCTGTTTTTCCGTTTTCAACCGGATGTGAGGCGGATGGAATTTTCCTTGTGCGAAAGACGAATCGCCCGGGTTAACGCAAGGGTCAGCAATATGGTTGCGATCAAGAGGACGGAGACCATGAGAATCACCCCGTACCAACCAAAGTGGGTCAAAAAGAACCCTCCGATCCATCCCAAAAGGCTGGAGCCGGTGTAATAAAACAACAGGTACAAAGAAGAAGCGTACACTTTGATCGGGGGTTCTGCGATCACCCCGACCCATCCGCTGGCCAGGCTGTGTCCGGCGAAAAAACCGGCTGCAAACAAGATCAAGCCGGCCATCAACAAAAAGAGATTTCCGGTGCAGGTTAACAAGGCGCCGGCCAATGCCATGACCACCCCGCTGATCAAGAGGGAGGAGCGCGAGTGGTTTTCCGTCAGTTTCCCAAAGAAATACGAACTCCACGACCCGGAAAGTTGAAAAATAAATAAAAAGCCAATCGCCGTTTGGCTCAATTGGAACGGAGGATTGGACAAAGGAAAAGCGATGTAGTTAAACAATGTGATGTAGGCGCCGAGCAGCAAAAAGGCCATAGCGTAAATGCACAACAGATTTTTGTTTTTCATTCCGCCGATCATGCCCGAAATCCAGTTGGGAAAAGAAAGTTGTTCTTTTTTGAAATGTTTGGATTCGGGAAGCAATACGAAAAACAGCGCGCTGCACAAAAAACTGAAAATCCCCAGCGCAAGGGCGCCTGCGTGCCAGGAATAAAAGTCGGCAAAAACACTGACCCATATTCTCCCGAAGAAACCGCCAATGGCATTGCCGCTCACATAAATCCCCATGATGCGCCCGATGTGTTTCGGCGAGATTTCTTCATTCAGATAAGTGATGGCAACGGATGGAAACCCGCTCATCGCCAGTCCCTGGAAAACCCGCAAAAAAACCAGGGCTTTGAAATCAGAAGTGAATGACGTGGCGATTCCCGCCAAGGATGCCAACAACAAAGACACTCCCATGATTTTTTTCCGGCCCCAGGCATTGGAAAAAACCGTGAGAATCAACATTCCGATGGCCAGCGAAAAGGTGGCCAGAGAAATTGACAAACTGGCAAGAGACGGGGAGATGCCCATTTGGGATGCAAACGTATTGATCAATGTTTGCGGATAATACAGCTGGGCAAAAGTCACCATGCTCCCCAACAGCATGCAAACAAATATCCGGTAATATTCACTGCTGCCGGATTCAACATGTTTCATGAAGCACCTCTCCTCAATGTGTAGCTGTTGCTTTGTTTTTTAGTGTACTTCCGGCAGGGTGATGTGTCTATTGCATTATATTTATTTAAATGATAATTTTTTGCTATCAACAAAGAGAAAGAGGTTGTTGCAGAATGGAATGGCAGCAGCTGGAATACTTTTGTCAAGTAGCCAAAACCGAGCACTTCCGGAAAGCGGCAAACCGGCTGGGCATTTCCCAACCGGCTCTCAGCCGTTCCATGGCCAAACTGGAAGAAGAGTTGGGGGTACCGCTGTTTGACCGGGTCGGCCGTTCTGTCAAGTTGAATGCCTTCGGCCGGGTTTTTTTGAAACGGGTGGAAAATGCGCTCAATGAAATCTCCGTCGGGGTTCAGGAGATGGAACAATTGAAAAACCCGGATACCGGGAAGGTTTCGGTGGCCTTTCTCCGCACATTGGGCGTCACGGTTTTGCCGGAGTTGATCCACAGCTTTAACCGGAAATATCCCCGGGTGGAAATTCAACTGATCCAAAGCACCATTTTAAGAAGTGTGGAGCTGTTGAAGGCCAGGGAGGTTGATTTGTGCCTGATCAGTTCGTACGCGTTTCCGCCTGGCATTGAGTGGCACCCGTTGATGGAACAGGAATTGTTTTTGTATGTTCCGGCGAACCACCGGCTGGCTGCAAGAGATTTCGTGGATCTGAAGGAGATTGGCGGCGAAAGCTTTGTCGGTTTCCGGGAAGGATTGGAGATGAGGGAACGGATCAACCATTTTTGCCGGAAAGCCGGGTTCACCCCGGTCATGAAGTTTGAAGGCGAAGATGTGTCAACATTGGCCGGGCTGGTTTCTGCCGGATTGGGCGTGACGTTGATTCCCGAATACCAGGGCATCAGCGAGTCCAAGATCAAAAAGATTTCTGTCCGGAATCCAAGATGTTACCGGAAGATCGGATTGACCTGGTTAAAAGACAATCCGTTATCCCCTTCCGCCGAGCGGTTTCGTTCCCATGTGATTGAATGGTTTGCAACCTGAGGTGCAGCCGGATTTTAAACAGCGGTTTTCATTTTTACGGGCGGAGGCCTGGCTGTTTGCCCATTGCCATACTTTGCTTTGTTGCATACCCTGTCAGCGGGTTTTCTGAACAGGAAGGGATGAAGCCGTTTGAAAACGAAGAATTCAATATCGATTTCAAGTGGAGGGATTTGGTGAAAAGAAATTTCGTAATTGTGAGTCTTTTGCTTATTGTCCTGCTGGTTGCCTGTCAGCCTGATTCCGCCCCCGTCACCCGGCCGGAAAAGCCGGAAAGTTTGATGAGCCCCATCACCGGCACCCCCGTTGTGAAAGAGGAACCCAAACCCGTGATCATGGTCATGATCAACAACCATCCCGCGGCCCGTCCGCAATCCGGATTGCAATGGGCCGATGTGGTGGTGGAGATTTTGGCAGAAGGAGAGATCACCCGGTTCGCGGCTTTTTATTACAACCGGTTGAACGGGGTGATCGGTCCGGTCCGGAGTGTCCGGGATTATTATCTGGACCTGGCGGACGGAACCGGGGCGGTGGTGGCGCATGCCGGCGGTTCCCCGTCCGCGTTGAACCGGATCCGTGAAGAGAAAAAGCCGGCGATCGACGGGGTCCATCAAGACGAAAAATATTTTTTCCGCGTCGATTTTCGCAAACCGCCACATAACCTGTATGCCCGGTTGGAAGATTTGAGCCGGGTTGCAAAGCAACGGGATTATCCCGATTACAGCGGAAAACCGGCTTACCAGTTTTCCGGTCAAGCGGTCACCCGCGGGGGAAAGGCCGCCGGGAAGGTCCGTCTCATTTACCATAAATTGTACGAAGCCGGGTATCAATATGATCCGGCCAAGCAACAATATGTCCGCTATACCGAAGGCGAGATGCAAACCGACCGGGAAACCGGGGAACCGATTACCATGCAAAATGTGCTCGTGATTTTTGCCAAACACAAGGTGTTGGATTATGTGGGACACCGGTCGGTGGATATCACCGGGCAGGGGAAAGGTTATTTGCTGCAGCAGGGGAAGGCGGTCCCGATTGAATGGAAATACCGGGACGGATGGATCGTTCCTTACCGGGACGGAAAAGAATGCACGTTGCTGCCCGGGAAAACATGGGTCAATGTTTTGCCGGAGACCGGGGAGGTTCTTCTCCAATAACCTCTCATTTTCTGCTATACTTATCAGAGGCATAACTTTAAAGGGCGAAAGGACTTCCTTCTACCTGGGGGAGGAATGATGAATGCAACTCAATAAACTGAACAAAAAAGAAGTGGATCAACTTTTTCAGGCGATCTTGCAACTTGAAACCATTGACGAGTGTTACCGGTTTTTTGAAGATTTATGTACTGTCGGGGAGATCAAGTCACTGGCGCAACGGTTGGAAGTGGCGCGGATGCTCGAAGATGGTTGCACTTATAACCAGATTGAAACCGAAACGGGCGCCAGCACGGCAACGATATCCCGTGTCAAACGCTGTCTCCACTATGGTACCGACGGTTATTTGCTCGCCTTGGAACGTTTAAAAGAAGCGAAGGAAGAAAAATCCCCTGAAAAACGATAAAACGGATGGTTTTTTGCGGAAAGGCTGTGTTTTCCTGTACGGATCACAGCCTTTGTTTTCTTTTCATTTTCTTTGCAGTGTATAATAGGGATTGTAGGTTTCGGGCGGGGGGAAAATCATGATAAAAAAAGCGAAGAAATGGAGACATGTCTTTAAATTGGACCCCAACCGGCGGCTTTCAGATCTGGCACTGGAAAAGATTTGCCAATCCGGAACCGATGCGATTATTGTTGGGGGAACGGATGGAATCACGTTTGAAAACACATGGCAATTGCTTGAACGGATACAGAAATATCAAGTGCCTTGTGTGCAGGAAATTTCGACGATGAAGGCGATTGTACCCGGATTTGACGGTTATCTCATTCCATCGGTGTTAAACACCGATCAAGTTAAGTGGATTCATGGGGCGCACCTGGAGGCCATCCGGCGTTACGGGAGCAGCATTCCCTGGGAGCAGGTTCTTTTGCTCGGATATGTGATTTTAAATCCCGAGGCCAAGGTGAGCCGCTTGACACAGGCCAAAGCCGGTCTGACCGAAGAAGAAGCGGCCGGCTATGCCGATTTGGTGGAAAATCTGTTCCGGTGGCCGGTGCTTTATGTCGAATACAGCGGAACCTTTGGCGAGGAAAAAAAGGTGCGGGCCATCCGCCGGCGATTAAAGCGAACCCGATTGTTTTACGGGGGAGGCATCACCAATGAAGAGCAGGCGAAGACCATGGCCCGGTGGGCCGATACCGTGGTCGTGGGCAATGTGGTTTACACCAATGTGGAAAAAGCGGTTCAAACCGTGACATGGGTCAAAGAAACAAAGTTGCAGGAGAAAGGGTGAGCTGATGCTTAACCAGTTGTCGACGGAGACGTTGCTTGAGGGCTTGAACCCGATGCAGAAAAAGGCAGTGGAAACCACCGAAGGCCCCGTTCTGATCGTGGCCGGGGCCGGAAGCGGGAAAACCCGGGTTTTGACACACCGCGTGGCTTATCTTCTCAGTGAAAAACAGGTTCACCCCTGGAATATTTTGGCGATTACCTTTACCAACAAAGCGGCGCGCGAAATGAAAGAACGCATTGTCTCTTTGGTGGGACCCCGGGCGGAAGAGATTTGGATCTCCACCTTCCATGCGATGTGCGTGCGCATTTTGCGGCGGGATATTGACCAGCTGGGAATGTCGCGCAACTTCACGATTCTGGACACCTCAGACCAATTGAGCGTGATTAAACAAGTTTTAAAGGAAGAAAATCTGGATCCTAAAAAGTTTGAGCCGCGTTCCCTTTTGAATCAAATCAGCCATGCGAAGAACCAATTGGCCGGACCGGCAGAAATGAAGCAGGGGGCGCGCAACTTTTTCGAACAGGTGGCGGCGGATGTTTATGAAAAATACCAAGAAAAATTGCGGGCCAATCAATCCCTGGATTTTGACGATTTGTTGCTGGAAACCGTCCGGCTTTTTCAGTCGCGACCCGAGGTGAAAGGGTATTACCAGCGAAAATTCAAGTACATTCACGTGGATGAGTATCAAGATACCAACCATGCCCAATATGTGCTGGTTCAAATGCTGGCGGAACATCACCGGAATATTTGTGTGGTCGGCGATTCGGACCAGTCGATTTACCGCTTCCGGGGAGCGGATATAAGGAACATTCTCCATTTTGAACAGGATTATCCGGATGCGGTGCAAATCAAGCTGGAGCAGAATTACCGTTCCACCAAAAACATCCTCCAAGCCGCCAATCATCTCATTGCCCACAATACCGAACGGAAACCCAAAGAATTGTGGACGGCCAATGAGGAAGGAAGCAAGATTCAATTGTTTGAAGCCGGTACCGAGCAGGAAGAAGCCTTCTATATTGCCGAAACCATTTCAAACGGCATCAAAGAAGGAAAACGGTATTCTGATTACGCCGTGTTGTACCGGACCAATGCACAATCACGGGTGATCGAGGAAGTGATGATGAAATCCAACATTCCTTACACCGTGGTTGGCGGCATCAAGTTCTACGAACGGAAAGAGATTAAAGATTTGTTGGCGTATTTGCGGCTGATTGTCAATCCACACGATGATCTGAGCCTTTCCCGCATCATCAATGTGCCCCGTCGCGGTGTCGGAGCGGCTTCGTTGGAGAAAATCCAAAATTACGCAGCCCAAAACGGCATCTCCATGTTTGAAGCGCTGTTGGAGATGGAGCATATCGGACTGTCCAAACGGACCCTGAAGCCGTTGGAAACCTTTGTCGGATTTGTGCGCGAGCTTCATGCCATGATCGAATATCTGTCGGCCGTGGAAATGACGGAAGAAGTGTTGCAACGAAGCGGCTACAGGGAAGAATTGAAAAAAGAGAAGACCATCGAAGCGGCGAGCCGGCTGGAAAACATTGATGAATTTTTATCGGTCGCCCAAGAGTTCGAGAAAAGAAATGAAGACAAAACATTGATCAGCTTTTTGACGGATTTGGCTTTGATTTCGGATGTGGACCAGCTGGATGAAGAGGAGGAAAAAAACGCCGAATCCGTGGCGTTGATGACATTGCACAGCGCCAAAGGGCTTGAGTTTCCACATGTCTTTTTGGTCGGCCTGGAAGAAGGGATTTTCCCGCACATGCGTTCACTGGATGACGAGTCGGAAATGGAAGAAGAAAGGCGGCTGGCGTATGTGGGGTTGACCCGTGCGGAGAAAGTGCTTCACTTGACACGGGCCCGGACGCGGACGATTTTTGGACAAACCAGTTCCAATCTGCCTTCCCGGTTTTTAAGCGAAATTCCGGCAGAGTTGTTTGAAGAAGCCGGACAGAAAAAGGAAGCGCCAACGCCAAGCCGGGGCTTCCGGAAAGTTTCACGGCCGGTACCCAACCCGGAACGCAACTGGCAGGTCGGGGACAAAGCCGTCCACAAAAAATGGGGGGTCGGCACGGTCGTCAAAGTGCAGGGGGAAGGCGAAGACATGGAGTTGAACATCGCATTTCCCGCTCCGGTCGGGGTGAAAAAATTATTGGCCAAATATGCTCCCATCACGAAAGAATGATGAACAGGAGGATGAAGTTGGATTGAAGCTGGAAGAGGCAAAGAAACGCGTGCTGGAATTGCATGATGAAATCAATGAACATAACCACCGGTATTATGTTTTGGATGATCCGGCCATTTCCGATGCCGAGTATGACCGGTTGATGCGCGAGCTCATGGCATTGGAAGAGGAATTTCCCGAACTGAAAACCCCGGATTCCCCCACCCAGCGGGTTGGCGGAGAACCGCTTCCTTATTTTGAAAAAGTCGAGCACACCACTCCGATGCTCAGTTTGGGGAACGCTTTTGACGAGCAGGATTTGCGTGACTTTGACGAGCGTGTGAGAAAAGTGGCCGACCGCCAAAATGTTCGTTATGTTTGCGAGTTGAAAATCGACGGGTTGGCGGTTTCCGTCCAATATGAAGACGGCCGTTTTGTCTTGGGATCCACCCGGGGAGATGGCATCACCGGGGAAGATATCACGCAAAACTTAAAAACGATCCGGTCCCTGCCTTTGCGCATCAACGAACCACTTTCCATCGAAGTTCGCGGGGAAGCGTACATGCCACGGCGGGCTTTTGAACGTTTGAACCGGGAACGGGCCGAAAACGGGGAACCTTTGTTTGCCAACCCGCGCAATGCGGCAGCCGGTTCGCTTCGCCAGCTGGATCCCAGATTGGCGGCCCGGAGGACGCTGGATTTGTTTGTTTATGAGATCGAACGGTTGGAAGGCCATACCGTCCAAACCCACACCGAAGGGCTTCAATTTTTGGAAGCGTTGGGCTTTAAGGTGAATCCGGCCCGGCAGACGGTGGAGTCCGTGGAGGAAATGCTGGCTTTCATCGAAAAGTGGGGAAAGAACCGCCCGGATCTTCCTTACGAGATTGACGGCATTGTGATCAAAGTTGATGACCTTGCGTTAAGACAACAGATGGGGACCACCGCCAAAAGCCCCCGTTGGGCCATTGCCTATAAATTCCCGGCAGAAGAAGCCGTCACCCGCCTTTTGGACATTACGTTGAATGTCGGCCGGACCGGGGTGGTGACCCCGACGGCCGTGTTGGAACCGGTCAGCCTGGCCGGAACCACCGTCCAACGGGCTTCTTTGCATAACGAAGATTTGATCCGGGAAAAAGATATCCGGATCCATGATTATGTGGTGGTGAAAAAAGCAGGAGACATTATTCCGGAAGTGGTGGGCGTTCTCACCGAAAAACGCACCGGTGAAGAAAAGGCGTTTTCCATGCCGGAACGCTGTCCGGAGTGTGACAGCGGGTTGGTCCGCCTTGAAGGCGAAGTGGCGCTTCGCTGCATCAATCCCAAATGCCCGGCGCAGACGCGGGAAGGCATCATTCATTTCGTTTCGCGGGGTGCGATGAATATCGAAGGGCTGGGTGAAAAAGTGGTGACCCAGCTGTTTAATCACGGCTTGGTGCGAAGCGTGGCGGATCTTTATTACCTGAAAAAAGAAGATTTGTTACAGCTGGAGAGAATGGGGGAAAAATCGGTCCAAAACTTGTTGGACGCGATTGAAGAAAGCAAAAAGAATTCGCTGGAACGGTTGTTGTTCGGACTGGGGATCCGCTTTGTCGGAGCCAAAGGGGCCAAAATTCTGGCGCAACACTTCAAGCACATGGATGCCCTGATGGAGGCGGGTGTGGAAGATTTGCTCGCCTTGGATGAGATCGGACCGAAAATGGCCGACAGTGTGGTCACCTACATGGAAAAACCCGAAGTCCGGGAAACGATCAGCCGTTTGAAAGAAGCCGGCGTGAATATGGAGTACAAAGGGCCGGGGGCGGATGGAGAAAAAGTCGTTGCCGCATCACCGCTGGCCGGAAAGACGGTCGTCATCACGGGAACATTGCAGAGGATGTCCCGCAAAGAAGCCACGGAACTGCTCGAATCGTTGGGGGCCAATGTCACGGGAAGCGTCAGCAAGAAGACCGATTTGTTGGTCGCCGGCGAAAAAGCGGGCTCCAAACTGGACAAAGCGAAAAAATTGGATGTGACGATTTGGGATGAAGAAACGTTGTTGAGCCATTTGCCGGAAGAAGTGCGGGTATAAAAAAGGTCGGGGTCTCAAAGACCCCGGCCTTTTTGCTTTTTTTGGTTTAAACCGGCGGCGAAAAAGAAGGGTTTTTCACAATGCAAAAGAAAATGGAATAGCAAAGGAAAAAATTGTGAAAGGCCGGAGAAGGTATGAGTTGGAAGTGGTTTTCGGCAGGTTGTGCGTTGTTGACGGCTTGTCTGCTCGGAGTGGCCGCATATCAGGAAAAAGAGGCATGGGACCGGACATGGAGCCGGGGATCGGAAAAACTGGTGTTCAGCAAACAGGCCAATCCGGGTTTGGAAGTTCAAGGCGGAGAAAAAATCCGGTTGGAGGATTATGCCCAAAAACTGAATGCCAAACTGGATCAGCCTCAATGGGAACTGGTGCAGGCCGAATCCGTTTTTACGGTTTCCGGAAGCATCGGGAAGACAGAAAACTTGGCAGTTCCGTACCTGTGGGTGCACATCGAGTATCAGGGAAAGCCCAAACCGGGATTGCCCAAAACACACGATGAATACATTCCCGTGGAAAACGGGCGGTTCAGGAAAAATCTCCGGCTGTTTCAGGGGAAAGGGGATTATCGCGTTTATCTCCGGCTTCCGGACCGGGAAGAAAAAGAATACTTTTATTTGATGGCGGCTTTTACCGTCCGCAATGCTTCCGACACGTTGGCACGGGATGTGGCATACAGCATGCAAGCCCGGGAAGCGGGACTGAAGCTCTCTTCCCCGCTGTCAGGGTATGTCAGGTCGGATGAGGACGTCCGGATCCGCGGAGAGGTCAAAAAATCCGTGAAAAAACTGCTGGTGCAATTGAAAAAAGGAAATCATTCCTGGGAACGGGTCATCCGGGTGACCAACGGGAAGTTTGAGGAGCGAATCCCTTTGCTGTTCGGGCAGGGGGTGCATCAGCTGAAGGTGTTGGTTCCCGACCGGGAAAAATGGGGGTTGTTTCGGGAAGGAGCCACGCTGTATGTTGATCACACGAAAAACATCGAGCGTGAACCGGTTGCCTATACCGAACTTTATGCCCAAAGGGGCATCCAATTGGAAACGCCGGTGGCCAGCGGCGATACGGCCGGTTTGTCCTACCGCATTGCCGGACGGATTGATGCGACGGCACCTTATGCAAAAGAGACCACCCATCTGATTGTCAAAACCAAAAAAGAGGGAGAAGAGGCAACCTATTTTCTGCCGGTGAATGATTTCCGCTTTGATGACCGGATATGGCTCCGGTTTGGCCCCGGAAAATATGAGGTGAACCTGTATGTTCCGGAAATCACAACGGAGAAACGGGATTATTTCCGTTTTTTTAAAGTGGCCCGGTTTGAGGTGAACAGTTCGGCAAAGCAGGATCTCCGGTATTTGCTTCCGTCCAGGGGCATCGAATCCGACAGTGCGGAGATTCAAAACCGGTCCAGGCAACTGGTGAACGGAGCTTCCACACCGAGGGAAAAGGCAAAGGCCATCTATGATTATGTTGCCAAAAACATGATGTACGACATGGAAAAGTATCGGAAAAATGAATTCCAATGGTCGGACAGCGCGATCAAGTCGTTGCGCACAAAAAAAGGCATTTGCCAGGATTATGTGTTTTTGACGATTGCGCTTTTAAGAGCTGCCGGTTTGCCGGCCCGTTTTGTGGAAGGAAAAGCGGGGGGCCAACGCCATGCCTGGGTGGAAGTCCGGGTAAACGGGCGCTGGCTGGTGATGGATCCGACATGGGGTTCCGGGTACATAACGAAAGAGGGAACGTTTCAAAAAAGATATGATTCGCGTTATTTTGATCCTCCTTCTTCCTTGTTGGACAAAACGCACCGCCGCACGGGCATTGTTTATTGACAAAAAACAGGGAACGGACGCGCATGCCGTTCCCCGTCGTTTATTTAATCCGTTCCCGACGCATCCGGCAACAACCAGTCTTCCAGCTGTTTCCGGAGGGATTCCCATGTTTTATCTCCCCGGAGGGAAAAACGGTTTTCCCTGGGGAATGGGACCTTCAACTCTTGATACACCTGCATCGGGCGTTTCGTCAAAACATAGATACGATCAGAAAGGAGCAACGCCTCTTCAATGCTGTGTGTGATGAAAAGGACGGTGCGCCGTTCTTTTTTCAACAAAGCATCAAGCCATTTTTGCATGTGGGTTCGCGTCAGGGCATCCAATGCGCCGAAAGGTTCGTCCAAAAGCAGCCAGTCCTTTCCGCTGGCCAAGGTGCGCAAAAATGCCACCCGTTGTTGCATTCCCCCGCTCAGTTCATGGGGATACAGCGATTCCGCCCCGCTCAAGCCCGCGTTTTCCAAATACCGGCGGATTTGCTCCGGTTTCATTTTTTGATGGTTCAATTCACCGGGAAGAGCGATGTTTTCCGACACGGTCCGCCACGGGAAGAGGGACGGCTGTTGCGGCATGTAAGCGAAGTTGCCGCGTTTGCCGACGATGGACTGCCCGTTCCAAGTGATTTCACCTTCCGCCGGTTTTTCCAAGCCTCCGATCAGATGGAACAAGGTGCTTTTTCCGCTCCCGGACGGCCCGATCAAGGAAACGAATTCCTGTTCTTCGACCCGTAAGGAAAGGCCGGCGATGACCGGTCCGTTGCCATAAGAAAACGTGATGTTTTTCACTTCCAAAGTCATCGGGAAGCCCTCCTTTGATTCCCTTTGCACACCGTTACCGCCCGTTCAAAGAGCGTGATCAAAGCGAAAAAGAAAAGGCTTAATCCGGCGACCAACAAAATGGTCACAAAGACACGGTCGGTGCGGAAAGTGGACGAAGCCAGCTGCATCATCACCCCGATCCCGTTTTCCGCTCCCAGCCATTCGGCGATGACCGCTCCCATCACGCTGTAGGTGGCCGATAATTTCAAACCGGAAAAAAAGGCCGGCAAAGCCGACGGGCATTCACATTTGAAAAAAATTTGCATCCGGGAAGCGCCGGCCATTTTCAAATAGGTCAGAAGGGTGCGATCCGTTTCAGCCAATCCGCCCAACAGCGAGACGGTGACAGGGAAGAAACAGATCAAGGCAACCACCAGAATTTTTGGAAAGACGCCAAACCCGAACCACATCACAAGCAATGGCGCCAACGCAATCATCGGGATATTTTGCGACAAGATGATCAGCGGATAAACCATCCGGCGCAGGGTTGAAAATAAATGAAGCACGCCGGCGGTCAAAATGCCGATGACTGTCCCGGCGAAAAGGCCGCTGATGGCAATGCTCGCAGTTGCCCAAACGGGAGCGGGCAATTGCCGGGCCGATGTGAGAAATTCTTTGCCGATTGCCGAAGGGGACGGAAGCACCCAAGGTTCAATGTGAAACAGGGAAACCGACATTTCCCATAAGAACAACAGAAAAAGAACGAAACAGACAGGCATGCACCGTTTAACGATGTTCATCATATTTTTTCGTCAACTCGCTTATCGAAATACCGTCCGGCTGGTACAAAATTTTCACTTGGGCCAGGACGCTGCCGCAACCCATTTTCACCATTTCTTCATGGACTTTCTCAACGATTTTCAGTAGTTCGGGTAATTCCCCTTCCATGGTGGTTTCCAGAGGGCCGACGCGGTAACGGATTCCGGATTGATCGATCAGTTCAATCGCCCGGTCCACATAAGGAATCACATTTTCCCCGCGGGGGGTTCGCGGCAGGATTTGAAGGCTGACCAGTGCTTGGGCCAATTCAGTTTCCTCCTTCCGGCAAAAATTCATTGGTAAAGGCTTCTTTTGGTACGAATTTACCTTCCAAAAGGTGATGATCGCTCAGCCATTTGGCATAGCCTGCCCAGACTTCTTCTTTTTGCCATCCCCAAACTTTGGCATCATCCTTATAACGGGGGCTGATCCACGCCTGGCTTTTTTTCACCAGTTCGGGATTTAATTCCGGCACTTCCCGGATCAGAATGTCAGCCGATTGATCAGGATGGTCCATGGCAAACTGGTAACCTTTGCTGACGGCTTTCATAAAGGATTGAACGGTTTCTTTGTTTTGGCTGATTTGTTTTTCGCTGGTGATGAGAACCGGGGTGTAGTAGTCCAGAGCACGGTCATAATCTTTCAGGTAGACCATGTTCAGCTTTTCGCCGCGCAATTCGGCTTCAATGCCGGTCCATCCGTAATAAATCCACATAAAGTCGATGTTTTGTTTGGACGCTTGGAAAAAGTCGACGTTTCCGGTGTTGATGATTTTGACTTTGTTTGCATCGGCCTGATCTTTTTCCATCAAAGAAGTCAGCATCTGTTTTTCAACCGGCGAACCGAAGCCGCCGTAGACTTTGCCTTCAAAATCTTTCGGTCGTTGAATCTGTTTGTCACGGAGAGAGGCAAAGCCGGAAGTGTTATGTTGCAACACGGCCGCGATGGAAACGATCGGAATCCCTTGGGTCCGGGCATGGGTGACGTTTTCTTGAAAACTGACGCCAAAATCGGCCTGCCCGGAAGCGACCATTTGCTCTGCGCCGTTGTTGCCGGGTTGGATGATTTGAACATCAAGCCCTTGTTCTTTGAAATAGCCCTTTACTTTTGCCACGTACAGTCCGGTGTGATTGGTGTTCGGGGTCCAGTCGAGCACGATTTTGACCGTTTGTTTGGAAGGGACCCCGGTTCCGGAACATGCCGAAAGTAACAAGGCGAACAAGGTGAAAAGTGCCGTGAGCACCAGACGTTGTTTCATGTTTTTTACTCCTTCCTGGTTGCATGCAAAGGGGAAGACACAAAAAAGCACCCCTGATGAAGGGATGCTTGTTCTTGTCTGAAACCATGCGCAATCCCTACGCCGGCATAATCCGGATCAGGTTGTGAGGGTCAGTGTATCGGTACACTTTCTCAGCCGGCCAATCTCCGGCTCCCCTTTGCAGGTATTTTTTGTGGTTTTGGCATCATTATAACGAATGGATGAAATCATTGTCTATTATATATGATTACAATTATTTACAAAAGGGATTCTTTCTCGTGGATTTTACCCGTGCTATACTAGAAACGTTTGGAATCATCATGTCTTTTTGAGGTGTTTCATGAAGAACCAGATTCAATTCACCCATGTCGTTTCCGGAGAAGAAGACGGGAAAATGCTGAAACAAATTCTCCGCAACAAGTACCGTTTTTCCAAAAGAATGATGACCCGCCTGAAAAGGAACCGGTTGGTCACGGTCAACGGCGAAGAGCGGTATTTTACGAGCCGGGTCACAGAAGGGGACCGGATTGAAATCCGCTATATGGAAGAGGAATCGGAAACCGTGCTCCCCCAACCCGTTCCTTTTGACATTGTCGAAGAAGATGAAGATTTGATCGTGATTGACAAGCCGCCCGGTCTGGTGGTCCACCCCACGCGCGGCTATAAGGAAGGCACTTTGGCCAACGGGTTGATTTACCATTGGGAACAAAGAGGGGAACGAAGAAAGTTCCGGCCGGTGACCCGGCTGGACCGCGACACATCCGGACTGATGGTGGTGGCCAAACATGCATACACGCATGCTTTTTTGGCGGCCCAAATGGAAAAAAAACATTATGAACGAAGCTATCATGCCGTTGTCCACGGGCAGGTGGAAACTGACAGCGGCACCATCGACAAGCCCATTCAAATATTGCCGGAGGAAAAAGGGGGACGCGTCGTTTCTGAGGAAGGCGTCCGGGCCGTCACCCACTTTCAGGTCGTCAAGCGCTTCCGGGAAGCCACCTTGTTGCGTTTGTGGTTGGAAACCGGCCGCACGCATCAGATCCGGATTCATTTGGCATCCATCGGGCATCCCATCATTGGCGATCCCTTGTACGGGACCGGGGATGACCAACATCTGATCGGGCGGCAAGCCTTGCACGCTTCTTACCTCCGTTTGCTTCATCCCCGGTGGCATGAATGGAAAGAATGGGAGTCCCCGCTTCCGGAGGATATCCGGCAACTGCTCGAAACATTGAAAGCCGGAGTGTGTTGAAGCATGCAGACTTGGCAGGGACCAAGCCGGGTCTGCATCTTGTTAAATTTTCAAATATTCAAAATTTTATTTGTGGAATTTTATAGAATACGATATAATCAATATTGAAAAATGGTTTGCAAGATCTCATGTTCTCTTGGAAAGGCAACGGTTTCAGAAAATAAATGTCGCAATCTTCTGTATAATAAAAAAGGAGGAGATTGTGTTGCGCCGGCCTTGGTGTTTTCTGCTTTGTCTGTTGTTGGCCTTCAGCATGTTTTTGCCCGCCGGATGGGTCGGGGCCGAAAGTGAGGAAATTCCCCCTCCCCAACCGATGGGAAATGTGATCAGCAATCAGTTGCCCCCTCCTTCTGAAGACACCACCCCCGGAACCTGGTTTTTGGGAGCCACCCCGCCAAATGCCGACCCGAACAAGCTTCCCGTCGTCTTTGTCCAAGGAATGAACGGAAAAGCTCAAAACTGGTGGAGTGAGACCAATTACCACGGGTTGAATGACATGTATGAAACCGCATACAACCACGGTTACCGGACCGCTTTTGTCCAATTGTATGATGCCGGCGGAAAGCCGTCCAGCCAGTGGGATAACGGGGAATTGCTGGCCCGGATGTTGAAGGAAATTTATGATCATTTCGGACAAAAGGTGAATATTGTCGCTCACAGCAAAGGCGGTCCCGACACGCAGGCGGCCTTGATTCATTATGGCGCGTATCCGTATGTTTCCAAAGTGGTCACCTTGGGCTCCCCGCATCACGGTTCGCATCTGGCGGATTTGGCACACAGTTCCTGGGCCGGGTGGCTGGCAGAGTTGCTGGGACAGCGGTCGGATGCGACTTATTCCTTGCAAACGGGCGAAATGGCAAAGTATCGCGAACAAACCGACAGTCATCCCGATGCAAATAAAAACGTTTATTACACCGCCGCGGGCACCAATTGGGGACCCGGTTTGTCGGCCTTGTGGTTTGGCGGGTTCTACTTGTCTTCCCATGGAGACAATGACGGGTTGGTGAATGTCTGGAGTACCGAACTTCCTTACGGAAACCATCTGTTTACCAAGGATGTGGATCATGATGCCATCCGGACCGGAACCGTCGCCTTTGCGGAAATCGATTCCGTGCTTCGCTCCGGTCAGGTGGTGCAAACCCGGGCGGATGTTCCCCGGATGAAGGAAGAAAGCGCCGACCATTTTGTCAGAGGGGGGCCGTTGACGGCAGGAACGCAAGCGGAAGAAACGATTCCGGTGGATGCCGGTTCGCAAGAAATCCTTTTTACCGTGCTTACCAAATCCCCTGAAGTGGAAGTCCGGTTGACCTCGCCATCGGGTAAAGTTTACACCGAAACCAGCAGCGTATTTTCCCAAGCAACGGATGAAACCTTCTTTCAAGGGGCGACCGTGCAGATGTTTCATTTGAAAGGAAACCAGGTGGAAAGCGGAAACTGGACGATGCAAATGAACAGTCCGCAAACCGATGCTTATCTCTTGATCACCACCTATTCCGGAACAGATACCCTTTCGTTCGCCCTTCCGGCCAAAGCCGCTTCCGGCCGTATCCCTTTACAGATGAATTGGAAAAACCCGGATTTGAAACAACTGCAAGCATCCATCCAAGTGATTTCCCCGCGGGGGGAGAAAATGCATACCGAAAACATCACCGTCGGACAAATCCGGAAAAATGTACCGGATCTGACTGACCGTATCGGGTTGAAAGAGCCGGGCACCTACAATGTCACCATCGATCTTCAGGGAACCAAAGCCGACGGAACGCCTTTTGCACGCACCATCATCCGGTCGGTTTACATCGGGCATCCGTGAGCGGACGGGTGGTGGCCGCGTCTGTAAGCTGGCATCCGGAGAATTTTGGCGGCGTCAGCAGGGAATGTTTTAAAACAAACCGCGCAAGACAGCGGGCAATGTATCCAATTGTTGCCTGCTGTCTTTTTTGTATGAACCGGTTTTCCGGCCGGGAGAAACGGGCAATTTTCGGAGGGGACTCAAAACGCCATGTATTACAGCCATGTATTATAATAAGAGACAAAATTTGCGACCGGGGTGACCGGGGATGCTATCATAATTTCCAAATGACCGGACATAAAAATGTTTTGAATAAGGAGATGAATGATTCATGGCGCAAAAAGAAAAGCCGGTAGCCTGGGTTGTCGGTGGCCCCAAAGGCCTGGGCGTGATGGTGGCCAAAGGGCTGGCTGAGGATGGTTACCGGATTGTGATCAATTATCGACAAAGTCGGAGTGCGGCGCAAAAATTGAAAACAGAGATCGAAAAAAATGGAGGAGAAGCGATCATTCTCCAAGGCGATATCAGCAACAAAGAGGATATCCGGCGCATGGTCGGTAAGGTCCGTGAAGATTTGGGAAGAATCGATGCCCTTGTCTGCACAGCCGGACCGTTTATTTTCAAGAAAACGCCCGTGATCGATTTTACGGATGAACATTGGCGTGACATGATCGACGGCAATTTATCCGGCGTTTTTTATCTGGTGCGGGAAGTGATTCCGATGATGCGCAGGCAGGGAGGAGGGCGGATCATTACCTTCGGGTATCCGGAAGCGGATAAAGTGTTCGGCTGGACCGGTTACGGGCCCTATGCCGCCGCAAAAACGGGATTGGCGGTGTTGACGCAAACGCTGGCCCGTGAGGAAGCGGCCCATCAAATTACCGTCAATATGATTCTGCCCGGGGATATTCGCGATCCTTATAAAGAAGCACCTATTTGCGAAGCGAGGGGGAAGGAAGACCAACGCACCCCGGTCGGAAGGCCGGGCACCGGGGAGGATGTGGCACGTGTGGTCCGTTTTTTGGTCCATCCCGATTCCGATTTTATCACCGGTGCCATGATTCCAGTGACTGGGGGTTTCATCAACACGTGATATTATGTAGAATGAGCATAAGATTCGTGTAATATTGCTGTAATATTTTTTAAAAATGACAAACCATTTTGCAGGCTCTTACGTTATAATGGGTAAGTATTCGAGAGAACAAAGATTTACTTCTTTTGGAGAAACCAACTCCAAGCAAACCAACAGCCGGCACTGACCAGTCCGCCGATCAGACCGGTGATTCCTGCAACTTTCCATAAATAGAAAGTAAGGAAAAGGCTGATGATCCCGGTCAACCGACTGGAAAAAACCGCAGCTTTTTTGTGCATGACGCTCACCACCTTTTCGTTTATCATAGCACAAAAGCGGATGTGCAGGAATTGGTCAGTCTTATTGTCAAATTATCTATTGGTTTTCGTGCTTTTTTAAAGGTGGAAGCATGGATTGGATAGAACAATGGTTTCGGGAGGGTAATCGATGGATGATTTTCGCAGGGTGAGCATGAAAAGTGGTTATAGCCCGATGCCCCCGCGCTCACGCAGTGAACGAGTGGGTCCCCGTTCGCGTTCCCGTTCAGGTGGCGGCGGCGGACGCAAACCGCCCAAAACCGGGTGGAAGAGATTTCTTTCTTGGAAATGGCTTGTATTGGTATTGGTGACATCTTTGCTCCTGATGGTGGGCGGATGTTCAGCCATTATGTTAAGCGAAGGCACTTATGATTTGAAAAAAATCCAAAAAGAAAATATGCCATTTAGTTCCAAGCTGTATGATGCCAATGATGAAGTGATTGCCACCATTGGTACGAAACAGCGTGAGTGGGCGGATATTGAACAGTTAAAAGCAAAAAACCCGATGCTGGTCGACGCTTTTGTCAAAACGGAAGACCGTCGTTTCTATAAACATATCGGGGTTGACTTTGAAGGTTTGTCCCGGGCTGTGGTCAAAAACATCATCGCCATGGGTGCGGCCGAAGGGGCAAGTACCATCACCCAACAGGTTTGTAAAAACATTATCTTGGAAAATGCCGAAAAGACCATGACCCGGAAGATCAAGGAACTGGGTTGTGCGCTGAATCTGGAAAAGAGATACAGCAAAGATGATATTTTGGAAGCTTATTTGAACTTTATCGGGTTCGGTGGCCGGGTAGCCGGTGTGCGTCTGGCTTCCAAGGTGTATTTCGGCAAGGATCCGGTTAAAGAAAAACTGGAGCCGCAAGAAGTGGCCATGCTGGCCGGAATGCCCAAAGCGCCCAACAAGTATAATCCGCTGAAACATCCGGAAAAAGCCATCGAGCGCCGGAACGTCGTCTTGACGATGGTCATGCCGTTGGATGACGTGATGGAGCCGATGATTTCGGAAGAAGAGGCCAAAAGGCTGGCACAAAAGCCACTGGATACTTGTAAAGAGTGTGAACAAGAATATCTGAAACAAAACGAGTTTGATGCTTATAAAGATTTGGTCATTGATGAATTGGAAGAAATATACGGCTTGAATGAAGAAGATTTGGAACAACTGGGACTCAATATTTATACCGGTTTGAATTTGAAAGCCCAAAAAGCGGTGGAAGAGGCCCTGAAAGATGATTCGCTGTTTACCAATAATGAAGGAGAATCCTTGAAGGGGGCCGACGCCGGGATTACCATTATTGATCCCAAAACGGGGCTGATCCGGGCCGTGGGAGGAGGCCGTGAATACAAACCGGGATACCGGAACCGAGCGGTGGCCGATCCAGTGCAACCGGGATCGACGATCAAACCGTTGACCGTTTATTCCCCGGCGATTCAGGATCTTGGTTATAATGAATATTTCACGGTTGAAGACAAAAAGGTGGACTTTGCCGGCGACTGGAATCCGAGCAACTACTCGGGAGGTCCCAAGGGCGAGGTCAGCATGAAATACATGGTGGCCAACTCGCTGAACTTGTCGACGATTCACTTGCTGAGAGAAGTCGGACTGGAACGGGCCTATAATTACGGGCAAAAACTGGGCCTGGATTTGCAACCGGCGGATAAAGGATATGCACCGCTTGCTCTGGGAGGTTTGAACAAAGGGGTTACTTCCAAGCAAATGGCGCAAGCGTACTCCGTCTTCCCGAATAAAGGTTCTTACAAGCAGGCGTACACCATCCGGAAAGTGGTGCAAGGTGACAAAGAGTTGGAGCCCAAAAAAGAAAAAGATGAAAAAGAAACCAAAGTCTTTGATGAAAAGACCGCTTATTGGATGACCCGCATGTTGAAGAATGTCATTACCGAAGGTTCCGGTAAAAAAGCCGCCTTGCATAACGACTGGGATGTTGCCGGAAAAACCGGTACGATCCAAGGCGGGCAAGCCGGATGGTTTGTCGGGTACACCCCCAATATGGTGATGGCCGTCAACGTGTTCTATCCCCAAGGCGGACAGGACAACCCATACCTGACCGGGGGAAGCGCACCGGCGAAAATCTTCGGTTATGTGATGAACAAAGCACTGGAAGGGGAGAAACCTCAGAAATTCCAGTTTAACGCACCTGAACCGCAACCGCCGTTTGAGTTGAAACAACCTCAATTAAGTGCGTCACAACAAAGTGACGGTATTCTCTTGAAGTGGGGTGCCCAGGGAGACCGCGTCAAATTCCAAGTATGGCGTGCAGAAGAAGGGCAAGACTTCCAGATGATTAAAGAATTGCCCGGAACCGTGGGAGAATATAAAGATCCCGTGCAACCGCCGCAAGGAGGAAACTTCCTGGATAATATCTTCGGCGGAGGAGGGCAACCTGCCTCCAAAACCTACCGCTATAAAGTGGTGGCCATTGACACGGAGAAAAACGAACAAAAAGAATCCGGTGTCGTTTCCGTTACGCTGGCCCCGCAAGGGGGAGAAAAACCGGATGATGGGGAGAAACCGGAAGATCCGAATAATCCGGGCAATGGAGACGACAATAATAACTTCCCGTTCCCCGGACCCGGCAACGGCGATGACCAGGGAGATAACGGAAATAACGGAAATAACGGTGACAATGGCAACAAAGATGACAACAAAGGGGGATGGCCCTGGTAATCCAAAGACCAGCCAAGTTTTTGGCTGGTCTTTTCTTATGCCTGTGATCATAAACTAGTCCTGACAGTCGGACAAAGGAGTTAGGGTTGTATGTGGTCACTGAGGCGATGGAGTTTGGTTCTCCGGATCAGTTTTGTCTATGCGGGAACCGCGGTGGGGGCCGGATTTGCTTCCGGACAGGAAATCATGCAGTTTTTTACTTCTCATGGGAAAGACAGCATTTGGGCAGTCCTGTTTGCCGTCGGGATGTTTTCGTGGCTGGGGGTTCGCATGCTTCTTTTGGGAAGCCGGTTGGGCACCCCTTTTTATGAAGATTTCAACTGTTATTTGTTTGGCGAATATTGGGGGAAATGGATGAGCCGGTTGATCAGTCTCATGTTATTCGGCATCACAACCGCCATGTTGTCCGGCTCGGGAGCTTTGTTTGAAGAACAACTTGGCTTGTCTTTTCATCTGGGGGTCCTGGCGACGATCTTCATTGCATATGTCGTGATTTTAAGGGGAATGGACGGCATCTTGTCGGTCAATTCCCTGGTCGTTCCCATGATGCTTCTGTTTATCGGAATGGTTGCGCTTCATACCTGGAAGACAGCGGATTGGTCTTCTTATATGCCCTTTCCATTGGGGCCGTCCCGCTATCATTGGCTGGTGCCGTCCCTCATTTACGTGGCTTATAATTTGTCGTTGATGCAGGCGGTCTTGATTCCGTTGGGGGCCAAAGTGGCCGATGAGCCTGTGGTGATGGCGGGAGGGCTGTTGGGCGGCTTGGGATTGGGGTTGATGCTTTTTGCCAGCAACCTCGCCATGCAGATATATTGGACGGATGTGTCTCATCTGAAGATTCCCATGGCTTTTGTCATCAGCCGTTTGGGTGCCGGGCTCAAATACTTTTTTTTGTTGGTGATGTGGGCGGAGATTTTGACAACTCTCATCGGTAATGTATACGGGTTGACGGTCAGTTTGAAACCATGGATTCCGTACCGTCCGGCGACCGTGATGGCCGTGATCTTTGGATTGGGCTATCTGTTTTCCTTGTTCGGTTTTCCGGTGTTGATCGGGTTTTTGTACCCTTTTTTCGGTTATGCCGGGCTGATGACCCTGATCCGGTTGGCACTTTGCCGTTTGCCAGCATAAATTGTTAAAAAGCGGGGAAGGAGGGGACGGCATGCATTTTGTGTATATCGTGGCCGGCGCTTATCTGATGGGGGCTTTGCCGCTTCATCTCTGGGCTTTGGGAAAGCATCCGTTCCGGTCCCGATTGCAGCCGCGCGAATATTTTTTAATGATTGTGATCGACTTGGTAAAAGGAATGGCGGCCACCCTTTTCGGCATGGCTTTGGGAGGTTGGCCGGGAGCGTGCCTGGCGGCGGTCTTGGTTGTCGCCGGCAGCATGTATTCTGTGTTTTTGGGTTTTCAAGGGAATTACGGATTGACCGTCGCCGCGGGAGCATTGCTGATTTTGAGCCCTGTGCTGGTTTTGGTGGGAATCATTATTTATTTTTTCAGTTTGCTGTTTACCCGTTATCTGTTTTTGTCCACATTGCTTACAACCATGGCGATGATTGTTCTCGGATTGATTCTGGTGACCCATTTTTATGCCTGGCTGGTCATTTTGGTTTTGGGTAGCCTCATTCTCTTTAGGATGAAGCCGAATTGGCGGCACATCCGCCGGAATTTGGAACCGCCGTACCGGTTTAAAAAGTTCTTTCGCCGGATACATTAAAAATGCTCAAAGCGAAATGGAAATTTTGTATCCGGCATGTTTGCGCACCTGAAACACTCCGGTGTCAAAGATTAAGTATTGTGCTTTGATGCCGATCAATGTCCCGCGGAAAGCCGGTTGTTTTTTAAAGTTCAGGGAAGTGATTTTATCGGGAACTTGAAGCTGGGGATAAGTGAATTCATGAATTTCCGTCTCAGGAAGAATGTAAGGCTGGAATCGTTCCGGCAGTTTTTTGATCAGTTCTTTCCGGGTTTCATACAAATCCGCATCGTTGATTTCATTTTTCAGCATTTTGCGCCAGTTGGTTTTGTCCGTGATGAATTGGGAAAGGAAGATTTCCGCTTCGCCGGCGTCTTTGCGTGTGGCCACTTCCAAAATGGGCAATGCCTGTACCGCCCCTTGATCGATCCAGCGGTTGAACCGGTTGCTTTTTCGCGTGATGCCGACTTTGATATCGCTGGATAAAGCGAGGTAAACAATATGGGGGCACATGCAATGTTGCTCACCGAAGGCGTTGTCCCGGCAAGTTCCCTGCTGGAAATGGCACAATTCCGGCTTGACGATGCAAAGGTCATTGATCGGGAGTTTTTTAAAACAAGGAAAGCATGAGCTGTTGTTGCCGTAAAATTTTTTGGTTTTCCGACCGCAATACCGGCATCTTAACTCATCCAGAAATCGGATTTCCATTTCCCTGCCCAAATAATCGTTCAAAGGGATGACTTGGTCATCCACTTTCAGCTCATATTGTACAGGCCGGGAAGGGCGATGCTTCAGCGGCTCTAAAAATCCGGTGCATTTCACTGTAAAACTCCTTATATTTATGGAATCGACTTAATATATTAGTATAGCAAACGGGAAAGTGCCCAACAATGAAAAGTCGGGAGAATCACCGTGATCTTTCGGAAAGGGAATGCATATAGTATACTAAAAAAAAGGAGCTTGCTAATGAGACAAGGAGGGAAGCAAGCGATGTTTGACACACTCCTTCTAGCCAAAGAGAAATTGTTGCGCGAAAACAACCGGAATGATTTTGATTGCTTTGCCAAATCGGTGCAAAAGCTGAAAAGGGATATGGAGGCATTGGGGATCAAGCCGACGAAAGAAAAGTTGTACGGGCGACCCTATCAAAGCCAATAATGAAAAGAGAAGGAGATTCCATGGATCACCAACACTTTCCGAAGCAAAGTCCTCTTTACCACGCTGTCCATCGCGACCGGTACGAACGGCAGGCATTGATGAGGGAATTGGAAAAGAAGACAGGACGCCGCATTTTGGTGTACATGGCGAACCTGACACATCCGGACAGTGCCATTACCCGGGAAGATATTGCTCCGTTTTATGAGATTGTTTCTTCTTTGGAGGACCAGTGTGATGTGGATTTGATCATCGAAAGCCCCGGAGGCGATCCGAATGCGGCGGAAACATTGGTGCACACGCTGTTTTCCAAAACCAGGCATCTTCGGGTGATTGTCCCGCAGGCAGCCAAGAGTGCGGCCACCTTGATCAGCCTGGCTGCGGATGAAATCGTGATGAGCGACACATCGGAACTGGGTCCGATCGATCCTCAGGTATCGATTCCGACCGTGCTCGGTTATCAATACCGGCCCGCTCAAGCGTTCCTGAACGGACTCGAATTGATTAAAAAAGAGCATGCGAATGGACAACCTTTAAATGCAGCCTACCTCCCTTTTTTGCAGGGCGTGGATGCGGCATTGATCGACTTCTGCCATAAATCGATTGAACATTCAAAACGTTTGGCCGTCAAGTGGTTGAGCCGGTCCATGCATAAAAACAATCCGCTGAAGGCCAAGCGGATTGCCGAGACGTTGATCAACATCGACAAATATCCGAATCACGGTTCAGTCATCGGGTATGAGGAAGCCAAAGCGATCGGGTTGAAAGTGGTGTACCTGCCGGCCGGGGATGAATTCTGGCAGGGGATGTGGCGGCTTTACACGCGTTACTTGGTGTATATGCGTGAGAAAACCGCCGTGAAGCTGTTTGAAAGTCATGATGTCTCCATCATGGTTTAAAATTTTATTTTTTTCATTTTTTGTTGAAACTTTTCCGAAGCATGATCCGTTATAATAGACAGAGAAGCAAACAGACGCAGCACAAAGATGCAACAATGGATGGAGCAGGGAAACCAACTTTCCTTTCCGATTGTAAATGGATGATCTCATGTTCTCACGCGTCACTGATGGCAAGTAGAAATCCAAAACGTTTGACCCCCTTAAGCAGACAGGTTGGCGGGATCCGCCAACCTGTTTGCATTTTCACGCTTATTTCATCAACTTATTCATGGTGACAAGCAGTTCGTCAATCACTTCCATCTCCCCTTCTTGGAGACGTTCCACCACACAACTTCTCAAATGGCCTTCCAGAAGAATTTTGCCCACACTGTTTAAAGCCGATTGGATCGCTGCAATCTGATTTAACACATCATCACAGTAAGTATCATTGTCGATCATTTTTTTGACGCCACGAATTTGTCCTTCAATGCGGTTGAGCCGGGAAATCAGATTGTTTTTCACTTTGTCGGGGTGGTGGCTTTTCCGGGGTGCCCCCGCCGGGCAATCCGAAGACGGTTTCTGCGTTTGCATACCATTCACCTGCTTTTTACAATGATGCACTTGCTATCATTATACCTGTTCAGGAGACAAATGCTTCAGAAAAAAAGAGGAGGTGGCTTGAATTGCTTCTTCCAGCTGAGGAGTCATTTTTTCAAAAGGATGGACCGCACCCATGGTGTGATTGGCCCCTTCGATGAGACAGAGAGAGGCCTTGTCTGCCAAGTCAGCCATTTCTTGTGCTCCTTCCAAGAAGCCGGGGAGATCTTCGGTTCCTTGCACGATGAGCAGAGGAATATGCAGGTCGGAAAGCCGTTTTTTGATGTCAAACCGTTCCCGGTTCTGCCGGATGTCCTCGATGACTTCCCGGCGGACGGGCAAAAGTTGTCCGGTGCGTGCATTGGATACATAGCCGATACCCTTGCGCTCGATGTCGTCCATCACTTCGGGAGCAAAGAAGTCGGCCCGGTGAATGCTGTTCCAAACGGCAACCGCTTTGATCCGGTCCGGGTGATCCAAGGCATGGATCAGGCTGTTGCCTCCTCCGCGGCTGTGGCCGAAAAGTCCGATTCGTCCCGGATCGATGGCATCCGCATGCGGAAAGTCCCCTTCGCGGACCTTTTGGATCAAAAAGGTCAAATCTTCCTGTTCCCGGCTGAAGGTGTTCAATGAAAATTTCTCCAACTCCGTAAAGTTTTCCAAATCCTCGCCGATTCCATTCATGGAAAAGTTAAACGTGACGGCAACAAAGCCGGTTTCTGCCAGTTTTTCGGCCAATACGGGGAAAAACCCCCAATCCTTGAATCCTTTGAAACCGTGGCAAATGAAAAGGACCGGCGAGGGTGATTGCAGTTTCGGCAAGCGGACATCTCCGCGGATGACACGATTTTCTTTTCCCAAATCGAAAGAAAAAGATTTTTTAAGCAAAGTGTTGTCTCTCCCTTCCACTGCAGGTCTGAAAATTGAAACCCGTTTTCCTTTCTTTTATAATGATAACGAACGAAGTGAATAGAAGAAAAGGTCTTTCTCCGACAGGAGAAAGGTAATAGGGAAGACCGGTTGGAATCCGGCGCGGCCCCGCCACTGTATTTGGGGAGGACGGCTCTTGATGCCACTGTTTTCGCAAGAAAACGGGAAGGCGAGCCTGACGATGACCCATAAGCCAGGAGACCTGCCTTTTCTGTTTACTTACGTTCTCCTTCGGGGGTGAGGAGAGACGTATGCACTTGGCCCGTTGTGTGTCTCATGCCGGGCTGGTGTTTTGCATGCATGTAACTCCTGTGCCCCGTCAGCACGGGTTTTTTTATTGGCAACAGAGAGGGGTTCAAACATGAAACAATGCAAGTGGAGAGTTTTTTCCCTGGGGATCGCACTTTTGGTCCTGATCGGCGGAATCGCCGGCTGTTCTCCGCAAAACCAGGATGATTCGGCCGTGCAATACGGGCCGATGCAAGACAGAAGCGTCCATTATCCGCTGACCCTGAAAGATCAGACAGGCAATCAGGTTCAGATTGAAAAAGAGCCGAAGCGTATCGTATCCCTGATGCCGAGCAACACGGAACTTTTATTTGCGCTGGGTGCGGGAAAGCAAGTGGTCGCGGTGTCCGATCAGGATGATTATCCGGGAGAAGTCAAAAATTTGCCCAAAGTCAGTGCATTCCAAATCAATGCGGAACAAGTGGTGGCTTTAAAGCCGGATCTGGTTGTGGCAAGTTCCGGAAATGAAAAACAAGTCCTGGATCAATTGAAAAAAATGGGGATTCCCGTGTTGGTGGCCGATCCCAAAAGCACCAAAGAGATTTATGAGTCCATTGTCATCTTGTCGCAAGCAACCAATCATCTGAAAGAGGCGGACCAATTGGTTGCCAAAATGGAAAAACAATTGCGGGCGGTTTATGCCAAGGTGGCTCAAATCCCGGAAGAAAAACGGGTGAAAGTGTGGATTGAATTGGACGGCAACTTGTATACGGTCGGGGGAGACACCTTTATGCATGAATTGCTCCAATTGGCCGGCGGAAAAAACGTGGCGCAAGGGCTGAAAGGATGGCCCAAAGTTTCTCCGGAACAAGTGGTGAAATGGAATCCGGATGTGATTGTTTCGTTGCATGGCGATACCGAAGAAATCAAGAAAAGGGCAGGCTGGCAATCCATCCGTGCCATTCAGGAAGGCCGGGTTTACGCACTGGAGCCGGATTTGTTGAGCCGTCCCGGTCCGCGTGTTTACGATGGGGTCAAACAATTGGCGGAAACATTGTATCCTGACCGGTTTGGTGAGAGTGCCCGATGACGATCGGCAAAATGAAGTGGTTGTGGGGAGGAGGGCTGTTGATCGCCCTGATCCTCTCCGTTTCCCTCGGGGTTTTTCTGGGAAGCACGCATGTCGGGTTTTGGACGGTGTGGAAAGTCATTTTGCAACATACCGGCCTGATGGACGGGGTGAACATGGATGAAGCCGACGCCGCCATTATTTGGGAGTTGCGGCTTCCCCGCGTGTTGTTGGTGGGGTTGGTCGGAGCTTGTCTGGCGACGGCCGGAGTGATTTATCAGGGATTGCTCAAAAACCATTTGGCGGACCCGTATATCTTGGGGGTGTCTTCCGGTGCGGCTGTCGGAGCGGCTTTGGCCATCATCACCGGCTGGGGGAACCGGTCCGGCTGGATGCTTCCTCTTTTCGCTTTTCTGGGAGCTTGTCTGGCGCTTTTGTTGGTGCTTCAGCTGGGGAGAGGACGGGGAGCGTCGCAGGCGACGTCATTAATTCTGGCCGGTGTGGTGATCCAAGCGTTCTTCAGCGCGGTGTTGACCTTGGCCATTTCGACTTCCCCGGAGGAAATGCAGCGGATTCAATTTTGGCTGATGGGCAGTTTTGCTTTTCGTGGGTGGCAACACATCGGTTTGATGCTGCCATTTTTTCTCATCGGCTTTTTCGTTTGCTGGCGGTTTTCACGGGAACTGAATTTGATGGCGTTGGGAGAAAGATCGGCTCACCATCTTGGCGTCCATGTGGAGAAAATGCGGATTTTTTTATTGATCATCGCTTCCCTGATGACCAGTGCGGCTGTCGCCGTTTCGGGAATGATTGGTTTTGTCGGATTGGTGGTCCCTCACATCATGCGCATGTTGACGGGGGCCGATCACCGGTTTTTGCTTCCTTTGTCGGCGTTGTTCGGGGCTTCCTTTCTCATTTGGGCCGACGGGTTGTCCCGGATGGTGCTGGCCCCTCAGGAACTTCCGATTGGTGTGGTGACAGCCTTTGTGGGGGCTCCTTTTTTCGCGGGCATTTTGCGCAGACATCAGAGAAGTCAGGGATGAAAGGAGACAAACGATGTTAAAAGCGGCCGGACTGGCGAAAAAGTTGGGGCAACGCTGGGTGTTGAAAGAGATTTCTTTTCAAGTCAAACCCGGGGAAATGTTGGGCATCATCGGTCCGAATGGAAGCGGAAAAAGCACATTGCTGCGCCTTCTCACCGGGGAGGATGCTCCGGATGCCGGAAAAGTTTGGTTGGATGATCAGCCGCTCGAATCGTATCCGCTCAGAGAAAGGGCCAAAAAATGGGCGGTATTGACGCAGGAACAGGTTTCGGATCTTTCTTTCACGGCTGAAGAAGTTGTTTTCATGGGACGTTATCCCTATCGCCGCCGCTTTTTCGGACAGACCGGGGAAGACCGGATGGTGGTGGACCGGGTCATGCGGGAAACACAGGTTTATCCGGTCAGACATCGTCTGTATTCCGAATTGAGCGGAGGGGAACGGCAACGGGTATCCATCGCCCGGGTGATGTCGCAGGAGCCCCAGTTGCTGATATTGGATGAACCGACCACTTATTTGGACATTCACTATCAGCTGGCAGTGCTGGACCGGTTGAAAAACTGGCAAAAAAGGGACGGATTGACGGTGATTGTGGTCTTGCATGATTTAAACCTGGCCGCCCAATATTGTGACGCGCTTCTGGTGCTGAAAGACGGAAAGCTGGTAAGAACCGGCACGGCGAGGGAGGTGATCGAGCCCGGCCTTGTTGAAGAAGTATATGGCGTCAGGCCGGTTATCATTGATCACCCGACCCTCCATGTTCCGCAAATTCTTTTAACATCCGCCAAGGGTGTTTATCAGGAGGAGATATCGTGAAAATTTACACCCGTACGGGAGATGAAGGAAAAACCAGTGTGATCGGCGGACGTGTGGATAAAGATGACATCCGCGTGGAAGCCTATGGGACCGTCGATGAGCTGAATGCGTTTGTCGGAGATGCCATCACCCGGTTGGATGACGAAAAGTATGCCGATCTGATCGGGCATTTGACCGAAATCCAACATGAATTGTTTGATGCCGGAGCCGACCTGGCACAAGCGGGGGAAAAGCGGCAGTATAAGGTGAATGCAGAGATGGTCCGTCGCCTTGAAAACTGGATTGATCAGTATGAGAAAGAGTGCCCGGAGTTAAAACGGTTTATTTTGCCGGGAGGAACCCGGGGAGCGGCCGCATTGCACATTTGCCGCGTACTGGTGCGCCGGGCGGAACGCATGGTGGTGACGTTGTGCCGTGAACAAAAGACCAATGAGGAAGTCCGCCGCTACTTAAACCGCTTGTCCGACTTTTTCTTCGTCGCGGCAAGGGTGGCCAATGTGAGGGAAAATGTGGCGGATGTGGAATATAAAAGAGGCGGCCAAGTGTTCAAATGATTTTGTTCAGGATAGAATAAGAATAATGATGTCCAACAAGGAGAGCTGAAATTGGCACTGAAAATGTACTGGTATCCGAAATGTGGGACGTGCCGTAAGGCCAAAAAATTTTTGGAGGAACACGAAGTGCAGTTCACTGAGCAAAATATTGTCGAAAACCCTCCTTCCCGTGATGAATTGGCTCAGTTTGTTTCCATAAGCGGACAACCCGTCAAAAAGTTTTTCAACACCAGCGGCAAGAAATACCGTGAACTCGGATTGTCCAAAAAGCTGAAAGAGATGAGCGAAGAAGAGCAGTTGGATCTTCTGGCGTCGGACGGGATGCTGATTAAGCGGCCGCTTATTACCGACGGAAACCAGGTCACGGTCGGTTTTAAAGAAGAAGAGTTCAAAGAAAAATGGCTGTAAAGTGACATTGGGTCTGAAAAAAGTTTACGGGCAAGCAAGCCGGAAGGCCTGACAATCTGTCGGGCCTTTGTCCGTACGGGATGGGAGGAATGGCACATGGTCCTGCGGTTGCAGGCGGCATTGCCGGACATCGGCGGCGTCACGGAATGGGTGAATCAAAAGGTTTCAAACGACGACCTCACGGGACAACCTGTGCTTGTTCATTTCTGGTCCGTCAGTTGCGAGTTGTGCAAGATGGGGTTTAAAGAATTGAACAAACTGCGGGGAGAACATCCGCAGGTGGAATTTATAGGTATTCATGTCCCGCGTTCGGAAAAAGATACAGATGTAGACGCGGTGAAAGAAACTATCGTAAAATATGAATTGAAACATCCTCAAGGGATCGATAACAGGCACGCTGTTGTGGATGCCTTTGAGAATGAGTATGTACCGGCATTTTACTTATTCGATGCCAAAGGTCAATTAAGACACCGTTTCGGAGGCGCCAGGGCATTGTCCATGTTAAAGCGCCCGCTGGAACGGATGTCGGGAGAAATTGAATAACGGAGGGAATCGAACAATGAACGTGCCAAAAGAACTGCGGTATTCCAAAGAACATGAATGGGTGGAAACTTTGGAAGACAACAAAGTTCGCATCGGGATTACGGACTTTGCCCAAGACCAGTTAGGAGACATTGTTTTTGTGGAATTGCCTGAGGCAGGACAGGAACTGGCTGCCGAAGAATCGTTTGGCAGTGTCGAATCCGTGAAAACGGTTTCGGAACTTTATGCTCCGGTCAGCGGAAAAGTTCTTGAGGTGAACAGCGGACTGGAAGATTCGCCGGAAAATGTGAATGAATCCCCTTATGGAGACGGTTGGATGATCGTGTTGGAAATGTCCGATCCCTCCGAACTGGAGAAATTGTTGGATGCAAGCCAATATGAAGCGATGGTCAGTGAAGAAGACTGATTCTTAATGTGCCGTCACGGTCTGATTTGTCCTCCTGAAGGAAAATCTCGGTGCAAAAGAGGTTTTTTGACAGGAGGATATTTTTTTGCCTTCCGGCGGCCCGGGCGCTCCCCTTTCCCTGATCGGGAGATTTTTAAAAGTGAAGATTTTCGGTGAACAGAAAAAATTGTCATGTTTTTTCTTTGTATAAATATGTTTGGATAATAGTGATTTGTGATAAAATATATGTAAGACGCCTTATACTCTATGGAACCAAATCGCACCAGGATATGTCGCCGATCATGAGTGGGACAGGGGGGATCGCAGATGAGTTATTGTTGTGGCGCATCAACCATCGGATTTATCGGATCGTATCGTTCAGAGTCCGTCATGGTTCATAAGGTGCCACTGATGTACTGTCCGGTTTGCCATGACGTTCAAGTTCATCCATCGGTGAGAGAAGAGTTCGAGCTAGTGGTGGAGTACGCTCGGGAAGATCGCGTAAGAGAAGTCACCCTCCGAGATACCATTACCCCCGAAATGATCGCTGAATGGAAAGAATATGGCGTAAGTTTTCAAGAGTCTGAAGACTTTGAACCCATCTTGCGCGAACAAATTGATCATTCACTTGACTTGTTGAGAGTATCAAAAGTATTAAATGATAAAGAGTGGGGCGAAGAATTGAAGCATCGTCTCCACGTGTTAAGCGATCAGCTGAAAGAGCTCGAAGAGCAGAAAGAAGAAAGCAAATAAGAAATCCAGCCTAGGTCGTGTAAGCGATCTAGGCTTTTTTATTGGAAAAGGAAGGAGTCTTTTGCAAATAAGTCCGGATTTGATTGACCAAAAGATTGATGGCCACCTGATTGTGCCCTCCTTCAGGAATGATGATGTCGGCATAACGTTTGCTCGGTTCGATGAATTGCATGTGCATCGGACGCACAACGGTCAGATACTGGTTGATCACCGAATCCAGATCTCTTCCTCTTTCTTTGATGTCGCGGTCAATTCTTCTTAAAATCCGGACATCCGCATCCGTGTCAACAAAAATTTTGATATCCATCAGATTGCGCAAACGTTCATCTTCCAAAATCAAAATGCCTTCCAAGATGATGACATCTTTGGGTTCGAGATGTACGGATTCTTTTGCCCGGGTATGCCGTGCATAATCATAAACGGGTTTTTGAACCGGTTGGTAGGTTTTCAGCTGAAGGAGATGTTGATACAACAAATCGTTGTCAAAGGCCAAAGGATGGTCGTAATTGGTTTTGATGCGTTCTTCAAAAGGTAAATGGGATTGATCTTTATAATAAGAATCTTGTTCCAGATAAACCACTGATTCCGAAAACTGTTCCACCAGTTTTTTGGCAATGGTCGTTTTTCCTGAACCGGTTCCTCCTGCAACTCCGATAATGACAGGTTTTGTTGACATGACTGAGCTTCCTTTCTTTCGTCCAAGCTTCATCTTTGCTGATCATACCAATAGATTACATTGATTTCAATAGATAACAGGATATCAAAAAATATAAAATAAGCGTTTTTGTTAATAAAAAACAGCTCTTGAAAAATAAGAGCTGTTTTTAAAAGAAAAGTTCAGAGCCGGGGGCCGGCGTTGCGGATTTCATCCTTGATATGTTTAAATTTAGCGAAATGGGTGTGGAACCGACGGGCCAGTTCCTGTGCCTTTTCGTCATAAGCTTTGGGATCGTCCCAGGTGTTGCGCGGATTCAATATTTCATCCGGGACGTCCGGGCAAGTTTTGGGCATGGACAAACCAAAAACGGGATCCGTTTCATAATCCGCTTCTTTCAGTTCCCCGGAAATGGCGGCACGGACCATGGCGCGCGTATATTTCAAATCCATGCGTTTGCCGGTCCCGTAAGGCCCGCCGGTCCAGCCGGTGTTGACCAGGTAAACATCGACTTGGTGTTTGTCAATTTTTTCGCCCAACATTTCCGCGTAAACCGATGCGGGGCGGGGCAGGAACGGGGCACCGAAACATGTGGAAAAAGTGGCTTCCGGCTCCGTGACTCCCCGTTCGGTTCCGGCCAGCTTGCTCGTATAGCCGGACAAGAAATGATACATGGCTTGCTCCGGCGTCAACTTGGAAATCGGGGGCAATACGCCGAAAGCATCCGCTGTCAAAAAGAGAATGACTTTCGGGTGTCCGGCGATCCCCGGAATGACCGATCCGGAAATATGATGAATGGGATAAGCGGCGCGCGTGTTTTCGGTTAACGAAGCGTCCGCGTAATCGGGAACGCCGTCTTGATCCACCACGACATTTTCCAATACGGAGCCAAAGCGGATGGCACGGTAGATTTGCGGCTCTTTTTCTTCGGTCAGGCCGATGCATTTGGCATAGCAACCGCCTTCCATGTTAAACACCCCTTTATCGGACCAGCCGTGCTCGTCATCTCCGATCAACGAGCGTTCAGGGTCTGCGGACAACGTTGTTTTTCCGGTTCCCGACAGTCCGAAAAAGAGGGCCACATCTCCTTCCTTCCCGATGTTTGCCGAACAATGCATCGGCAGCACACCGCGTTCCGGCAACAGGTAATTCATGACACTGAAGATGGATTTTTTCATTTCCCCTGCATAACGGGTTCCCGCAATGAGCACCATTTTGTGCTCAAAGCTGACGGCAATCACCGTTTCGGACCGGGTTCCGTCCGATTTCGGGTCGGCTTTGAAGTCCGGGGCACAAATCACGGTGAATTCCGGATCGTGCGCTTCCAGTTCTTCTTTTGAAGGGCGAATGAAAAGCTGATGTACGAACAGGTTTTGCCAAGCATACTCATTGATGACCCGGATCGGCAGGCGGTAAGCAGGGTCTGCGCCGGCAAAACCGTCAAAAATGTAGAGTTCTTTTTCTGCCAGATAGGATTGTAACCGTTTTAATAAACGTTCAAACTTCTCCGGTTCCATGGGTTGATTAACGCTTCCCCAGTCGATGTGTTCAGCGACGGAAGGTTCCTGAACGATGAATTTGTCTTTGGGTGAACGTCCGGTAAAAGCCCCTGTGGTTGCGCAAATGGCGCCGGATTCCGTCAAAACGGCTTCGTTTCTCAAGATGGCGTGTTCCACCAATTGGCTGACAGGGAGGTTGATGTGCAATTTTCCCCCGAGGTGAAGAGAAGGTTCATTTTTCGTCGGGATAACCATGCTCATGTTTACATCCACCTTTTTATGAGATTCCGAATCGATTGTGATATATTAAATCATCGATTAGTATAACATAATTGCCCGGATAAGGTGAATAGGATCATTCATTTTTTTGGAAAGGAATAAAAAAAGAAGAACCCGGTGCAGGGGTTCCCCTTTTCTGAGATGGATTTGGCTGGGAAAGGTTTATTTTAAATGATGATTGTTTTCGTTTTTTAAATGTTTGGTTGCTTCCCGAACCACCCGGATCGCTTTTCTTTCTTCCGCCTGATCTTTCTTAGCCTTTTCCTCAATGATTTTCACGTCATTCACCGAATGCTGCACAAAAATAGCCTCCCAACGATAAATTCTGCGCGGCACGGGTTGTTCACGGAGGATGTCGCCGCTTCATCCCCGCCTCAGATTTGTCCAACAGAATCAGAAAGGGATTATACAATCACATATCCTTTCAAATTCCCTTATAAGAAAAATATTAAACTAAGAAACAGGTGGGAAATCAAGGGCATATTTTGCCATGTCTTGGTGTATATTTTAAAGGCAAGGGTTTGGAACCGTGGAAACAAGGAGATAAATAAAATAAGCGCATCATCGGGTGCGGAGACATTTTTACCCATTGACTTTTACGAAAATAAATGGTATTTTTGTACAGAATTAATTACACTTCGGGAGTGTTATAATGAGCGTGTTAAAGGAAGGGGCCGTCGTAGAAGGGGAAGTGATTACCACCAAACCGTTCGGCGCATTTGTCAAACTGGAATCCGGTGAAACGGGTTTGGTTCACATTTCTCAAATCTCGACAAAATATGTGGAAAAAGTTGAAGATGAGTTGCAAGTAGGTGCAAAAGTTAAAGCGAAAGTGCTTTCCATTGATCCTTCAGGAAAAATTTCCTTGTCAATAAAAGCGCTCCAGGCGGATCGTCCGCGGGATCGAAGAGGAGGACGTTCCGGTCGGAGAAGTTCGACGGACTTCGAAGACATGATGAAAAAATGGATGAAAAGCAGCGAAGAACGACTGAGTGCCCTTGCAGCCAAGCAAAGAAAAAACCGATAATGTTTCATAAATCAGCCATCAAACATCTTCCAGGAAGCCGGGAAGATGTTTTTATTATAAAAGACGGATCGCCGCGGGGATCCGTCTTTTTATGAACGTTTTTCGATCATCAGCAATGAAGGGGACCGGTCCCGGTTGACCATCTGTTGCCACATGACTTGGAAAGAACGGGGGGACAAGCCGGAAGCCCACGCAATGACGCTGCCGGCTTCTTCCTTTCCGCCCGGATGGCCGGTGTACAAAGCCGCGATCAAAAGTCCGCCGGATGTTAAAAATCGGAGGGCCTGTTGCATGGCCCTGACGGTGGTGTCGGGCCGGGTGATGATCGTTTTGTCCCCGTGCGGGAGATAGCCCAGATTAAACATCACGACCTGGACCTTTCCCAAGAGTTCTTCCGGCAACACTTCATACATTTGATCATGGCTTTTTTGGAACAATGTGACTTGATGATGCGCGTTTTCCGCCAAGAGCCGCCGGCGGGTGTTTTGGATGGCTTGCTCTTGAATATCAAAGCCGAAGACATGTCCGTCCGGCCCGACTTGCCTGGCCAAAAACAAGGTGTCATGGCCGTTTCCCGTTGTGGCATCGATGGCCGCCCCGCCGGGGGTTAATACTTCGGACGCCCATTGGTGGGCACTTTGCAAGATGGATGGAACAATCATGCTTTTCCTCCTGACTTGGATGCGGAAGCCGTCATCGGCTTGCGCGGTTTGGCTTTTTTTCCCTGCCATGCGTTGCGCCTTTTCAATTCGGCATCGATGGCATTGAGCACACTCCATTTGTTGGTGCTCCACATCGGTCCGATCAATAAGTCCGGGGGACCGTCGCCCGTCAACCGGTGAATGACGATGTCGGGAGGGAGAAGTTCCAGGGAATCGGCGATCAAACGTACATATTGATCTTTTTCCAAAAACCGGATAAGCCCGGCTTCATGTTGCTTCGCCATCGGCGTATTTTTTAATACATGCAGCAAATGGATTTTGATTCCTTGGATGTCCATGCCAGCACAAGCTTTGACGGTTTCCAGCATCATTTCTTCGGTTTCGCCCGGCAGGCCGTGAATGATATGGGCACAGACACGGATTCCGTGTTGCCTCAGTTTATCCACGGCTTCCAGGAAACAGGAGAAGTCATGCCCGCGGTTGATCCGTTTGGCCGTTTCATCATGGATGGTTTGCAACCCCAACTCCACCCACAAATAAGTCCGTTCGTTGAGTTCTTTCAGATACGCCGTCACGTCATCCGGCAGGCAGTCCGGTCGTGTTGCGATGTTTAAGCCGACAACACCTGGTTGTTTTAATATGATTTCATACATGTTCCTCAATGTTTCCACGGGGGCATAGGTGTTGGTGAAGGCCTGAAAATAGCCGAGGTATTTGGCTTCCGGCCATTTTTGATGCATCCGCGTTTTGACTTCGTGAAATTGCTTTAATAAATCATCCCGCCGGTTTCCGGCAAAGTCCCCGGAGCCGCGTGCACTGCAAAACGTGCATCCGCCGACAGCCACGGTTCCGTCCCGGTTGGGACAAGTAAATCCGCCGTCCAAGGCCACCTTAAACACTTTTTGTCCGAAAACCCGGCGCAGATGGTGGTTCCATGTGTGATATCGTTTCTCGCCCCAAAAGAAAGGGGTGTTAGATTCATGGTTTTTCATGGTATCATCCTTGTGTTTGTCTGCTGTCAAATTCCATTGACCATTATACATGATTTGGTTCAGGATGGTTAAGGGATGGCTGGTTGGGGTAAGAAATGATTTGTCAGCATCGGGAAGGAGTGGGGAACATGGTTCGAATGATTGCAACAGACATGGATGGGACGTTATTGAATCACGAAGGGAAGATCAGTCCGGAAAATCAAAAGGCGTTGCGATTGGCCCGCGAAAAAGGAATTTTGGTGGTCATTGCAACCGGGCGTTCATACCAAGGCGCCGTCAAGGTTCTTGAGGAAGCCGGTCTCCGGTTGCCTTTGATTCATTTGAACGGCGCTTGCATCCGGTCGGAAAAAGGGGAAATTCTCCGGGAGATCTCTCTGGATGCAAATCAGGTCCGGAAGCTGCATGAAGCCTTACGGGAAGTGGGGATTTATCATGAATTATACACCTCTGGCGGAATTTACTGCAATCGCGACGGATTTCAAAATCTGAAAGGGGAGCTGGACCGGCTTCAGATCGATCGTGCAAAGGTTCAGGAATGGATCCGGGATTTGGCCAAGAAACAATTTCGCACGACGGAGATTTGCGACCGGTATTATGAAGATGTGATGGAGGAAGCGAAATCCCCCGTCTATAAAGTCTTGGCTTATTCGTTGATGGAAGAAAAATTGGCCGAAGCCCGCGAAAAGGCGAAATCGGTTGCCGGGGTTTGTGTGACCAGCTCGAACGGGCAAAACATCGAAATCAATCATCCCGAAGCGCAAAAAGGGATCGCGGTGGAGTTTTTTGCCCGGCAGCACGGGATTCCGATGGAACAAGTCATGGTCCTGGGCGATCAATTCAATGATCTTTCCATGATGAAACGGGCCGGTGTCAGCGTGGCGATGGGAAATGCGGAGGAAGAAGTGAAAAAAGCCTGCCGTTATGTCACTCGCACCAATGATGAACACGGGGTGGCCTACGCGATTCAAACCTGGGCCGGCATCGAAGCGGTGGTATAGAGGGGAAAACTCTTTGTGGGCCGGAATACGGTCTCATGAAGAGTTTTTTTGCTATAATAAGAACGAGAACGCTTTAGGGGGCATTGACAATTGGAAGATCCTGACAGTTGGTGGGTGCTTGGAGTCGTTCTTTTATTGGTGCTGTTTAATTCCGTTTTTGTTGCAGCAGAGCTTATGGTGCGTCATACGCCGGCAAAGAAGAGGCTGGAAATGTCGTTGAAAAGGTTGGATATCCACCAATATGTTTCTGCCGCGCAACTCGGGATAACGGTATCCTCGCTCGGTTTGGGATGGATGGGCGGATCTTTTTTGTTTCAATGGATGGAATCCGGGCTGAACCGTTTCGGCCTGTCGGACGGAGCCGTTCAAATCATTGCTTTTTTCTTGGTCTTTTTGTTGTTGACATTGTTGCACGCGGTTTTTGGCGAGATCTTGCCGAAGCTTTTTGCCCTTTCCAAACCGGAAAATGTGATGCGTTTTTTGACGCCGTGGGTGCTTGGCTGTTACCATGTTTTTCGTCCGGTTGTCCAAATTTTGCGGCAATTGACCGTTTTCCTCTCGCGGAAACTGGGGATGGATGCCGGTGAACAAAGGGTTCAATCGGAAAAAGAGATCCGCCGGTCGCTGGAGCAAAGCTATCAACATGGGGAGATCGATCCAACTGCTTTTGCCCTGGTGGATAATGTCTTTGCATTGGTTGACCGTGTCGTGAGGGAAGTGATGGTTCCCCGGGTGGAAATGGTTTGCCTGTATCAAGGGAAATCGGAACGGGAGATGTTTCAGACCATCCGACAGTCAAGCCACACGTGGTTTCCTTATTGCGGGAAAGACAAAGATGAGATTCTCGGCGTGATCCATATCAAAGACGTGTTTGAAAAGATGAGGGAAGGCGATGGTTTTTCCATCAGGGATTTGGTTCGTCCGGCGATGTTTGTGCCCGAGACGATGGAGCTCAAAGCCGTGCTTCGCCGTTTTCGGCAGGAGAACACCGGGCTGGCAGTGGTCATCGACGAATTCGGCGGAACCTCCGGGCTGGTCACGATGGAAGACATTGTGAATGAGATGCTGAAAGAGATTCCCCGTCCGTTGCCCGAAGAAAAGCAACCGCTGTCTGATTCCATCAAGATGGAGATCGACCCGGGATGGTTGATTGACGAGGTGAATCAGGTTTTTCATTGTCATATTCAGGACGATCACAATGACACCATCGGCGGATGGCTTTTCTCCCGGTTGGAGAAAGCGCCGGAAGTCGGAGATCAAGTCGCCTTTTCCCATTTGTTGTTCCGGGTGAAACAAGTGGATCATTTGCGGATCAGCAAAATAGAAGTGTCACTGGATCAAAGGCATGCATGGGCACCGGAAGCAGGGCGGGCCGGGGAATTCCGTTTTTCGGAACCGGTTCCCCCGAAATGGGAAAATGTCATGCCGCGATTTTCGGAACACTAAAAGGCCTGGATCCATTTCCAGGCCTTTTGGTGTTGTTTTTTGTATGTATATATGACGGGCTGAGATGAATTGCCGTGATTTCTGTGTGATCAAGAGGCTTGGCTGATGGGCGGGTCCGCTTCCAAAAATGTGCACATGAAACGTCACCTCTTCATTTAAAAATTAAATGGATAATCATGCGGGGAAACAAAAATCCTTCTATAAAATGTACCATTTTTTAATTTAATTATAAAGGAATTAATTTCTTAAATATTTAATTTCATCAATTGTTTTTTTGATGAACAGGTGATGATTCCCGGATTGTGCATGGAGCGTGTTTGCCAATGGGTAAGATAAGGAAAGTACAAAATGATGCTCTGGAGCGATTGACAAATTTGCTGTGAGTTGTATTATTGAGGAAAGGCCATTTGTTTCAAAGCACAAAAGTTAATAAAATCAATTGCTTTCCCTTGTTTATTTTTATTGTTATAAAACAGAATAAAAAAATGGGTGTAACAGTGAAACGCTTTCACTGATTGGTTTTTTGAGACTAATTCAAAGAGGTGAATGAATCATGGCAAAAACAAAACAAGCTGCCGTCTTTGGCAAATCGGAAGTCAGCCTGAAACCGTTAGAGCCGTTTGCCACCCTTTCTCCGGATGGGGAAGTGATCAACGAAGAACAAATGCCGGAGTTAAGCGATGAACAGCTGAGAGAATTAATGAGAAGAATGGTCTTTACCCGTACATGGGATCAGCGTGCAGTCAGCCTCGCCCGCCAAGGACGTCTGGGTTTCTACGCGCCTGTTTCCGGGCAGGAAGCCACGATGATCGGAAGCGAATACGCTTTGAATAAAGAAGACTTTATCTTGCCGGGATACCGGGATATTCCGCAAATTTACTGGCATGGCTATCCGATGTACCAAGGATTCCTGTGGTCCCGCGGTCATCAGCACGGCGGGGAAATTCCGGAAGGCGTGAACGTCTTGGTTCCCCAAATCATTATCGGGGCGCAATATGTGCAAACATCCGGTGTGGCCATGGCGTTTAAACGCCGCGGGGAAAAACGCGTTGCCATCACCTTCACCGGTGACGGGGGAAGTTCCCAAGGGGATTTCTATGAAGCAATGAACTTTGCCGGCGCTTATCAATTGCCTGCCGTATTTGTCGTGCAAAATAACGGTTATGCCATCTCCACACCGTTCCGCAAACAAACAGCGGCAAAATCCGTCGCGCAAAAAGGGGTGGCTGCGGGTATTCGCAGCGTGCAAGTGGACGGAATGGACGTTTTGGCCGTGTACCGGGTGGTGAAAGATGCTGCCGATCGTGCCCGCAACGGTGAAGGACCGACCTTGATCGAAGCCATTAACTACCGTCTCGGAGCACACTCCATGTCCGGTGACGATCCGTCCCGTTACCGTCCGGAAGATGAGCCGGGACAATATGAAAAAATCGAACCGTTGGTTCGTTTCCGCAAATACTTACAATCCAAAGGTTTGTGGACGGAAGAAGACGAAAATCAAGTGATTGAAGAAGCAAAACAAACCGTATCCGAAGAGATTAAAAAAGCGGACAAATATGAGAAAATGACCATTCCTGGTTTGATTGACTCCATGTTCGAAGTCACGCCTCCGAACCTTGAAAGACAAAAAGCGGAATATACAAAGGAGGGGAAATAAGCCATGCCACAAATGACAATGGTAAAAGCGATTAATGATGCACTTCGTGTCGAGTTGAAACGGGACCCGAACGTCCTCTTGTTTGGGGAAGACGTGGGGAAAAACGGCGGTGTGTTCCGTGTCAGTGACGGACTGCAAAAAGAATTCGGGGAAGACCGCGTTTTTGATACTCCGCTTGCCGAATCCGGAATCGGTGGTTTGGCAGTCGGTCTTGCCAGCCAAGGATTCCGTCCGGTTGCTGAAATCCAATTTATCGGTTTTATCTTTGAAGCCATGGATTCGATTTGTGTACAAGCTCCCCGCTTGCGTTACCGGACCGGCGGCCGTTTCCATGCCCCGATCGTGTTCCGCGCACCGCTTGGCGGAGGAGTGAAACCGCCGGAACTTCACGGGGACCCGTTGGAAGGATTGCTCACCCAAACACCGGGATTGAAAGTGGTGATGCCTTCCAATCCGTATGATGCCAAAGGGTTGATGATTTCGGCCATCCGGGACAATGACCCGGTATTCTTCCTGGAACACTTGAAACTTTACTTCTCGCAAAAAGCAGATGTTCCGGAAGGGGAATACACCGTTCCGATCGGCAAAGCCAACGTGGTTCGGGAAGGTTCCGATGTCACGGTGATCACGTACGGTGCCATGGTTCATACATCCTTGAAAGCGGCAGAGCAATTGGAAAAAGAACGCGGAGCCAAAGTGGAAGTGATCGACCTTCGCACGCTCAGCCCGCTGGATACCGAAACCATCATCCAATCGGTGGAAAAAACGGGACGCGCCGTGGTGGTGCAGGAAGCGCAAAGATCTTCCGGAATTGCGGCTGAAGTGATTGCCCAAATCAATGAACATGCCATCTTGAAACTGGAAGCACCCGTCAAACGGATTGCTCCTCCGGATACCGTCATCGCATTCCCGATGATTGAAGACCAATGGATTCCGGATGTCAAACGCGTGGTGCAAGGCATTAACGAAGTGCTTGACTTCTGATTGTGAAACAGAGTGCCGGAAAGACACATAACGGATGGATGCGGTGGTTTCGACATCACCGCGTCCTTTCTTAAACATGAAATCAGAAAAGGAGGCTATTTTCGTGGCAGCATATCAATTTAAACTGCCGGATGTGGGCGAAGGAATTCATGAAGGCGAAATCGTGGCACTGCATGCCAAAGAAGGAGACACCATCCAGGAATTTGACATTTTTGCCGAAGTTCAAACCGATAAAGCCGTAGTCGAAATCCCCTCCCCGGTAACGGGAACGATCAAAGAGATCAAAGTCAAAGAAGGGGATGTGGTGCTGGTTGACTCGGTGATTGCCATCATCGATGCAGAAGGAGATTTTGAAGAAGAAGCGGCGGCAGAAGAAAGCGCGGCTGAAGAGGCGGCAGCACCGGCTCAGGAAACCAAAGAGGAGAAAAAAGCGGCTCCGGAGCAAACAGGCAACAAACGGAATGTTTCGGCGATGCCGTCTGTCCGCAAATTGGCGCGTGAACTGGGAGTCGACATCACCCAAGTAACCGGCACCGGAAAACATGGCCGGATTTTGGCCGAAGATGTCAGACGTTTTGCAGAAGGCGGGCAAGCTGAAGCGGCAGCCCAACCGGAAACGAAACCGGTTCAAGAGAAAACCGTGGAGGCAAAAACACCGGTGGAAACCAGAGGAAACGAAGAACGCATTCCGCTTCGCGGTATCCGTCGCACCATTGCCAAACGCATGGTGGAAAGCAAACACACCGCTCCTCATGTCACCTTGATGGACGAAATCGATGCAACGGAATTGATGGCCATCCGCAAGTGGGGAAAAGAAGTGGCGCAAGAACGCGGAATCAAATTGACCTACCTGCCGTTCATGATCAAAGCGGCCATCGCTGCATTGCGTGAGTTCCCGGAACTGAACGCGTCCATCGATGAAGAAAGAGAAGAGATTGTCATCAAAAAATACTACAACATCGGTCTGGCCACCGCGACCGACCATGGTTTGATGGTACCGGTTATTGAAGATGCCGATCGCAAATCGCTTTTCGAACTCGCTCAGGAAATCACCGAAAAAGCAACCAAAGCACGCGAAATGAAACTGGATCCCAGCGAGTTGAAAGGCAGCACCTTTACCATTTCCAACCTCGGCGGATACGGGGCGCAATTCTTCACCCCGATCATCAACTATCCGGAGGTGGCCATCTTGGGCGTTGGAACCATCCAGGAAAAACCGGTGGTTCGTGACGGAGAGATTGTCATCCGCCCGCAAATGTTTGCATCTTTGAGCTTTGACCATCGTTTGGTGGATGGCGATTTGGCTGCACAATTTATGCGTCGGTTCAAACAGTTGATGGAAAATCCAAAACTCTTAATGATGGAGATGAGCTGATATGGTAGTGGGAGATCTTGCACAAGAAGTCGATGTTCTGGTGATCGGAGCCGGTCCGGGAGGATACGTGGCAGCCATTCGTGCTGCACAACTGGGCCGCAAAGTGACCATTGTCGATAAAGATGCTTTGGGTGGCGTGTGCTTGAACCGCGGTTGTATTCCGTCCAAAGCTTTGATCACGGCCTCTGAACGTTTCCTGTCCATCAAAGAAGTGGATCAGATGGGGATCGAAGTTTCCGGGGACGTCAAAGTGAACATGCCGGAACTTATGAAATGGAAAGACGGCGTTGTGAAAAAGTTGACCGGTGGTGTGAAATCTCTGTTGCAAGGAAACAAAGTGGAGATCATCAGCGGAGAAGCATATTTTAACGGCACCGATTCGGTCCGCGTTGTCACGGACGATTCCAGCCAGACTTATAAATTTAACGATGTGATTATTGCAACGGGATCCCGCCCGGCTGAACTGCCGATTCTCCGGTTTGACGGAAAACGGATCCTCTCTTCCACCGAAGCGCTGCAATTGCAAGAAGTTCCCGGACGTTTGGTGGTCGTGGGCGGCGGTTACATCGGTCTGGAATTGGGTACCGCTTATGCAAAACTGGGTGCCGAAGTCACCATTTTGGAAGGAGCCGAATCCATTCTCCCCGGAAGCGATCCGGCATTGACGAAAATGGTGATGCGCCGCTTGAAACAACTGGGCGTCAACGTTGTGACGGAAGCCATGGTTCAAGGCGGCGAAAACAAAGGCGAAGAAGTGGAAATCAAAGCCACGGTCGGCGGGGAAGAAAAAACATATACCGCAGACTATTGCCTGGTTGCGATCGGCCGGAAACCGAACACCGACGAATTGGGATTGGAATATGCCCAAGTGGAACTGGATGAGCGCGGCTTTATCAAAATCGACAATCAATGCCGCACCAATGTGGACCACATCTATGCCATCGGGGATTGCGCCGGCGGCGCGCTGTTGGCCCACAAAGCCAGCTATGAAGGAAAAGTGGCTGCAGAAGTCATTGCCGGCATGAACAGCGTCATCGACTATCAAGCCATGCCGTTTGTCGTCTTCTCCGATCCGGAAATTGCTTACACCGGCCTGACGGAAGAAGAAGCCAAAGCACAAGGCTATGATCCGGTGGTCAGCCGCTTTGCTTTCCAAGCAAACGGACGCGCTTTGTCGATGAATCAGGCCGACGGTTTTGTCAAAATCGTGGCCGACTCCGAAACCAAACAGGTTTTGGGCGTTCAAATTGTCGGTCCGGAGGCCTCCACATTGATCGGGGAAGCCGTTTTTGCCGTGGAAATGGGTGCCAACGCAGAAGATCTCTCTTTGACGATTCATGCGCATCCGACCTTGACCGAAACGATCATGGAAGCGGCCGAAGGCGTTCTGGGCCATGCCATCCATATGGTGAACCGGTAAACTTTCGGATCCGGTGCCCCGTGACTCTTTCACGGGGTATTTTTTTGGTGAGATTTGACGGAAATTTAAAAATAATCGTGATTTAAACTGCTTGGGAGCTTTTCGTATTATAATGGGAAGGGAATATTTCTGAAAATAATCTTTTTTGGTCTGGCAATTCATGCATGGTTAAGGGTGAAGCAGATGAATTGGTATCATCGATGGGCTCGGTTGTTTCTGAAGGTTTGCAACGGCTGGCGCGGAACCATTGCCGTGAAAATGGGTGAGTTGATTCCTTCTCTCAAACACCAAAATATTTATGTCAGGCACCGAAAACCGGAAAATTTGTCACCTCCCCAATTAAACACCATCTTCCATATCATGGATCAGATTGCGGGAAGCAAAGGGGAAGTGACGAAAGAGGAACGTAAAGCGTTTGTCCAATATCAGAAAAGCTTTTTAAACAAGCGGATCTTGCAAGAGTGGAAAAAGATCCGGCCGGGCATTTATGTCCGGCAAGGCGGAGCCGCACAGGATGAGTTGATGGAGGCGGCTTTTCTGAAAATGAAACCCATTTTGTACAAAAGTTTTTATGAATCCTGTCAGGGACAGACCGTGGTGATCAACGCATTTACGTTGCGTGCATTTGTTTGGAATCATGAATACCTTACACGGAAGTTCGGGTTGGTTGAGGATCACCAATATTGGCTGGAGATTTTGGAGATGATCGATGACATCAAGAAAAATGCCTTTCAGACAAAGAAAAAATCGTTATTTTGATCTCAAAAAGGGGAGAAAGAGATGAAAACCTCCATTCAAATCGAAGTGCGGCCGACGGAAATCGATGTCATGGGGCATGTGAATAATGCGAAATATTTAGAGTATATGGAATGGAGCCGTGAAGATTGGTACAACAAAATGGGACTCCCGTTTGATGTGTTTACCAAGATGGGAGTGGGAACGGTGACCGTCAATATCAACATTAACTACCGGAAGGAAGCGTTGTTGGGGCAAAAGTTGGTGATATCCACAGAGCCGGTGCGGAAAGGGAGAACCAGTTTTGTGCTCAAGCATGAAATTTATAATGAACAAAGGGAGAAAGTGGCGGATGCGGAAGTGACCAGTGTCACGATCGACCTGAAAAAAAGAAAATCGGTTGCATTGCCCGAACCATTGGCCAAAGTATTTACATAAAAACAAGGCAGGGGGAAAGCCCTGCCTTCATTTTGCGTTTGCCCGGAGTTCCCTTAACTCCTCCAGAATCCCTTCGATTTCCATCATTGTCAGCCGGCCTTCTTTTTTTTGGATCAGCCGGTGGATTTCCAACAAATCCTCATATTGATCCAAATCGAAATCTTCCGGTCTGATGATGGATGCATTGACCAATCTCAGGTTGCTTTTGATTTCCTCGACAAGTTGTTCCAGGTTTTCCTTGCTGGGCGTGCCAGAATTCAAATTTGCTCCATCCTCTCTGCCGTTTTTTAAAGGAGTGAAATCCGTGGAGCCTTATTCCCCTTTATATATTGCTTTTTTTCATTATTTTAACACCGTCTGTGACTACTATGTATGCCACGATGTGTTGGAAGAGCTGTGGCTAGAAGAGGGCAGGGAACCCTATTACCAAGGGTTGCTCCAAGTGGCTGTCGGATTGTATCATTTGCAAAACGACAACCGGAACGGAGCTTTAAAATTGCTTTCCGGTGCTTTGGAAAAGCTGTCGCTTTATCCGGAGAAAGAGTGGATGGGAATTCACTTGGACCGGTTAAAACGGGATGTGAAAAAGATGATCACCTTTTTAAACGGAAATGCCCTTCCGGATGCCACTCCGGAGCGGATCGTGATCGAACTGACGGATCCGGTGTTAAGAAAGGAAGTGGCCGGGATGGGAAATCCGGATCATTAGGGGTTCCGTCAGTGTTTAAATACTTGTTGCTTGATCAAGGCCAGACATTCACGCGCTTTGTGGTACGGAAGGAATAATACCTTGGAATGAACGGGCGAAGCCGTCACTTTGAGACCGGCTTGCCGGGCATAATTCAAAGCCCGTACCATGTGATAGTCATGGGTGATGACGGTGGTCTTCTCAAACCCCTTCCGCTTGATGATTTGCGCTGAATACAGCAGGTTTTCCCGGGTGTTGGAGGAACGGTCTTCCAGAAGAAGATGGGCGGGGGAAACCCCGCGTTCCACCAGGTAGTTTTTCATACCTTCCGCTTCTGTGATCCCGTTGTTGCCCAATCCCCCGGATAAAATGAGATAATCCACTCTCCCTTGCCGGTACAATTGCAAAGCCAGCTCCAAACGCTCCCTCAGGGCCGGGCTCGGCTGTTGATTCCATAATGCCGCTCCCAACACGATTCCGACTTCTGCATGTTCTTCCGGCGGATCTTTATGGTCAAAGCGGGAAACCCATTGCCACAGGTGAATGAAGACAAACACCCCGCAGAAAAAAAGGGCGGACAGCCATCCGAACCAAAACCATTTGCTTGTCAGCATGATTCCCCTCTCCGTTGTTTTTGGTGTCTCTGTATTATTTCATGCAATCGGGCAGTCGGGCATGCGTGGCGGATGTTGATGGGTCAAAGAAAATTTTCTGCGGACCGGATCATAATCGATTTTCAAGCCTTGGATCCATTCCTTTTCGCCGGCTTGCCACATAAACGGGATGCCTTTAATGTTTTCTTGCTCACAGGCCGGATCCGTTTCCGTGATCTCGAGGGCATACATCGGGCTGTTGCACCCGGATGTGAGGGAAACAATTTTCACTCCCAACGGACGGTTTTCCGACTGCTGTTCCTGGTAAAGCAGCCAGTGCAGTTTCCCGGCCGCCAAATCGGAAATCACCATACTCAATGGATATTCACTCCTTGAAATGCATTCTTCATCAATATAGCAAAAATCCGTAAGACATGAAAGGAAAGGCAGAGGGCTTTCGGTCCGTTTTCTGCGCTGAGCTAACTCGATAACGGAATGGCTTGCTCCCCGGTTTTCAAGCATGATAAGGTGAAAGTAAAATATAAATAAAATTGTGTTTTTAAAGAATATTTCGAAAGGAGCCGTCCGTGGTGAATGGAAAGAGGCAAGAGATCCGCGCTCCGCGGGGAACGGATTTAAGAACCAAGGGATGGGTTCAAGAAGCCGCTTACCGGATGTTGATGAATAACTTGGATCCGGATGTGGCAGAGCGTCCCGAAGAGCTGGTGGTGTACGGAGGAATGGGGAAGGCCGCCCGGAATTGGGAGTGTTTTGATGCGATCCTGTGTTCGCTGAAGGCGTTGGAAAATGACGAAACGTTACTGATTCAATCCGGAAAGCCGGTGGCGGTTTTCAAGTCACACCCGGATGCGCCACGGGTCTTGCTGGCCAATTCCAATCTGGTTCCGGCCTGGGCTGATTGGGAGACATTCCGCGATCTGGAACAAAAAGGCTTGATCATGTACGGGCAAATGACGGCAGGAAGCTGGATTTACATCGGAACCCAGGGGATTTTGCAAGGGACGTATGAAACGTTTGCCGAAGCCGCAAGGAGACACTTCGGCGGCAGTTTAAAAGGAACGATCACGGTCACTGCCGGGTTGGGCGGAATGGGAGGCGCGCAACCGCTTGCCGTCACCATGAACGAAGGGGTGATCATTGCGGTCGAATGCGATCCTTCCCGAATCCGGCGGAGAATTCAAACGGGTTATCTCGACAGGGAAACGGACAGTCTGGATGAAGCGATTCGCATGGCGGAAGCGGCCAGACAAAAAGGGGAACCGTTGTCCATCGGACTCATGGGAAATGCGGCCGAATGCCTCCCTGAAATGGTGAGACGGGGGTTTATCCCGGATTTGGTGACCGACCAAACCTCGGCTCATGACCTGTTGAACGGGTATTACCCCGCCGGGATGGCTTTGGAGGAATGCGAGCAGCTTCGCAAGACCGATCCAAAGCAATATATCCAAAGGGCCAAGGCGAGCATCGCCGGACACGTCAAGGCGATGTTGGCGATGAAAGAACGGGGGGCGGTTGCCTTTGACTACGGAAACAACATCCGGCAGGCCGCTTACGATGAAGGAGTGAAAGAAGCGTTTTCCATCCCCGGATTCATCCCGGCTTTTATCCGGCCTCTGTTTTGTGAAGGAAAAGGCCCGTTTCGCTGGGTGGCCTTGTCCGGCGACCCGGAAGACATTTATAAAACGGATGAAGTGATCAAACGGGAATTCAAGGACCAGCCCACTTTGGTGCGCTGGATTGATTTGGCCCGCAAAAAGGTGCAATTTCAAGGCTTGCCGGCCCGCATTTGCTGGCTGGGTTACGGCGAAAGAGCGCGATTCGGGCGAATCATCAATGAAATGGTGGCATCGGGGGAACTGAAGGCGCCGGTTGTCATCGGACGGGATCATTTGGACTGCGGTTCGGTGGCCTCTCCCAACCGCGAAACCGAAGCGATGAAAGATGGCAGTGATGCCATTGCGGATTGGCCGTTGCTAAATGCATTGATCAATGCGGTCAACGGGGCAAGCTGGGTGTCTGTCCATCATGGAGGCGGTGTCGGGATGGGCTATTCCATCCACGCGGGCATGGTGGTGGTGGCAGACGGCAGCCAAGAAGCGGCGAGGCGCTTGGAACGGGTATTGACTTCTGATCCGGGTATGGGGATCGTGCGCCATGTGGACGCCGGTTATGAAAAAGCGGTCGAAACGGCGAAAAAGCATGGGATTCAGATTCCGATGTTGGAGTGAGGCACATGGAGAAGTGGCTGATTACCGGAGCAAACCAATTGCTCACGTTGCAAGGGGCGGGACGCCCGAAAACCGGGAAAGAAATGAATGACCTGGGCATCATCGAAGACGGGGCGGTGGCGGTTGAAAAAGACACCATCATTGCCGTCGGGACCCGCAAAGAAGTGGAGAGCGAAGCGCGGAAACGCTGGGGTTCATGGGAGAAGGTGAACCATATGGATGCAACGGGAAAAGTCATCATGCCGGGGCTCATTGATCCGCACACCCATTTGGTGTATGCCGGTTCCCGCGAAGATGAGCTGAACATGCGCCTGAACGGAAAAACCTATTTGGAGATTTTGGAGGCAGGCGGCGGGATTCTGTCAACCACCCAAAGAACACGGGCAGCGGGGATCGATGAATTGGTGGAGCAAGCCAAAGCGAGGCTGGACCGGTTTTTAAAGAACGGGGTGACCACTGTCGAAGCAAAAAGCGGATACGGGCTGTCCCCGGAACATGAACTGAAACAGCTCCGAGTGACCAAACGATTGAACGAGGAGCATCCGGTGGAAGTTGTATCCACTTTTATGGGAGCGCATGCGGTTCCGAAGCAGTACCAAAAACAACCGGATGCGTATGTCAGACTGATCACGGACGAGATGATTCCGCGGGTGGTTTCCGAACGTTTGGCTGAATTTTGCGATGTTTTTTGCGAAAGAGGCGTCTTTTCCGTCGAACAGTCTGAAACCATTCTCCGGGCGGCCAAAGCAGCCGGCCTGATCCCGAAGATTCATGCGGACGAACTCGAACCGACGGGAGGGGCGGAACTCGCTGCCCGCATCGGCGCTATTTCCGCGGACCATTTGCTGAAAGCGTCTGATGAAGGAATCCGCGCACTGGCCAAAGCGAAAGTGGTGGCGGTCTTGCTTCCGGGAACGGCTTTTTTCCTGATGGCTCCCTTTGCCGACGGGCGAAAGATGATTGATGCCGGGGTGCCGGTGGCTTTGTCGACGGATTGCAATCCGGGCTCTTCCCCGACCGAGTCTTTGCTTTTGATGATGAATCTGGCTTGTTTTCACATGAAGATGACACCGGCGGAAGTGATAACGGCAGTGACCGTCAATGCTGCCCATGCCATCGGCCGGGCGGACCGGATCGGAAGTCTGGAGCCTGGCAAGCAGGCGGATTTGGTCGTGTTCGATGTGCCCAATTATCTGCATTTGACGTATCATTACGGATCCAATGACGTGGAACGGGTGATGAAAAAAGGAAAATGGGTTGTTTAGGGAGGAAGGAAGGATGAACTTTCGTTATTTGAATCCGCCCCCCTTTGTCCACCGTTTTCAGACGGCGGATCCCAATGACCCGAAAGTGAGTGAGTGAATCCGGCCGTGGAACGGGAAAGAAACCATGGATGTCGGAGTGATCGGGGTCCCGTTGTCCCGTTCTTCCATCAGTGCGTCGGGAGCGAGCGAAACACCGTGGGCCGTCCGGCAAAGCTGGAAAAGCTTTTCCACCTATGATGTGGATCATGATGTTGATTTAACCTGCTTGACGGTGCGGGATCTGGGCGATGTCCGCATGCATGTGACGGATATTCCGCTTTGCCATCATTACATTGAAAAAGGAATGGAAGAAGTTTATCAAAAGGCACGAAAGCAGGACTTCTTTTTGCCGGTGATCATCGGAGGGGACCATTCCGTCACGTGCCCCTCAGTCAAGGCGTGGAAAAAAGCTTGTCCGCCCGGCAAGACCGGCTTGCTCCAGTTTGACACGCATTTTGACGTGCGGAGCTTGGAAAGCGGAGGGCCGAGCAACGGGACACCGGTTCGCGGGCTGTTGGAGTCCGGCACCCTGGAAGGAACAGAAATTGTCCAGATCGGCATCCACGGCTTTGCCAATTCCCGGATCTACCGCCAATATGCCAAGGAGCAGGGAATCACTTTTTATACCATGCATCAAATCTGGAAGAAAGGATTTGCCGCGGTTTTTGAAGAGGCGCTGTCCCGATTGACCGAATCGGTCGATTTCATCTATGTGACTGTGGATATGGATGTGCTGGATCTTTCATTTTTGCCGGGTTCTCCCGGATCCCATCCCGGCGGTTTGTATTCCCGGGAATTGTTTGAGGCGATGTTCCGGCTGGGAAAAGAACCGAAAGTCAAGGCATTGGACATTGTTTGTCTCGATCCCATGCGGGATGTGGGATCGGTGTCGGTCAAAACGGCAACCCACACCATGCTTTCCTTCTTATCCGGGGTGTTAAGAAGGAAGTCGGGTTCATCCGAAGAATAAAAACCCCGTTTTTTGAAAAAACGGCCTTTTCTTGCAGAGAAACAGAGGCTCTTTTATTTGTGGCGGGGGATGTTTATTTTTTTTGTTTTCAAACAGTGTTAAGATAAAGAAGATGACTTTTTAAAGGAGGAAATGCTCATGGCCATCGAACGAAAAGGTGCTGTAACATTTAAAGGAAACCCGGTCACTTTGCTTGGCCCGGAGTTGAAAGTCGGGGATCAAGCGCCGGATTTTAAAGTGTTGGCAAATGATTTGTCCGAAGTCACACTGGCGGACAGCAAAGGGTTTGTCCGGATTATCAGTGTGGTTCCGTCTCTGGATACAGGAGTTTGTGATGCGCAAACCCGCCGTTTCAACGAAGAAGCAGGCGGCATTGACGGGGTGAAAGTACTGACCGTCAGTGTGGATCTGCCGTTCGCCCAAAAACGCTGGTGCGGGGCGGCCGGTGTGGAAAACGTGCAAACTCTTTCCGATCACCGCGATTTGTCGTTCGGAATGGCTTACGGTGTCGCCATTAAAGAAATGCGTTTGTTGGCCCGGGCCGTGTTTGTGGTGGATCAAAATGATCAGATCGTCTATGTGCAATACGTACCGGAAGCCACCAATCATCCGGATTATGAAGCGCCGATTCTTGCTGCGAAAAAAGCATTGAACCAATAAATCCATATGAAAAAAAGGCTCGGCGATGACCACCGCTGAGCCTTTTCATCATGGAATGGAGGTCGGATCGGAGATGACAGACGAATCCCGTTTGTTCATTGCCTTGAAATTGCCGTCGGAAGTAAAACGGTATTTGGCGCGGGGAAGTGACATGTTGAAGCAACAATGCGATTTTTCCCGCTGGGTCTATGAAGAGGATTACCATATTACGCTTCAATTTTTGGGCGATGTCAACCCGGAGAAAAAAGACAAAATTCTAAGCGCCTTGCCCCGCTGCGTTCAAGGAACGGAGCCGTTTTCGTTAAAACTGTCCGGTCTCGGAACATTTGGCAGGGAACATCAGCCGCGCGTTTTGTGGGCCGGTGTTTCGGGGGATCTGGACCCTTTGTCCCGCTTGCAAAAACAAGTGGTCCGGACGATGGAACCGCTCGGTTTTCCGGGTGAAAAACGGGCATACCGCCCCCATGTCACGATTGCTCGCAAATGCCGGCAGCCAAACTTTACGCTGACGCCCGAAATGAGCTCCAACTTCCAAAATATTGAATGGCAGGTCCGGCAAATAGCGTGCTACGAGACGAAATTGGGGCGGCAGCCGATGTATGAACCGGTGGGCATTGTTTCCCTCTGACCGGGATCATTGATAGAGGGAAGAGCCTTTTTTCTTAAATTCCCGGGCTTTTTCTTTCATCCCTTTTTTGGCGGCCTCTTCCAGGGTCAATCCTTGTTTGTCCGCATATTCCCGGATATCCTGCGTGATTTTCATACTGCAAAATTTGGGGCCGCACATCGAACAGAAGTGGGCGGTTTTTGCCGGTTCGGCCGGTAAGGTTTCATCATGGAATTCTCTTGCCCGGACCGGATCCAGGGACAAGTTGAACTGATCCACCCACCGGAATTCGAAGCGGGCTTTGGACAATGCATCATCCCGTTTTTGTGCTCCCGGATGCCCTTTGGCCAAATCGGCGGCATGGGCGGCGATTTTATATGCGATGACGCCTTCTTTTACGTCTTGTTTGTTGGGGAGCCCCAGATGTTCTTTCGGCGTCACATAACAAAGCATGGCGGTGCCGTACCAACCGATCATCGCCGCACCGATGGCAGACGTGATGTGGTCATAGCCGGGGGCGATATCGGTGGTCAGCGGTCCCAGGGTGTAGAAAGGAGCTTCTTGACACAGTTTTTGCTGAATATCCACGTTTTCTTTGATTTTATGCATCGGGATATGTCCCGGACCTTCAATCATCACCTGCACATCGTGTTCCCATGCGATTTGGGTCAGTTCCGCCAACGTTTCCAGTTCGGCGAATTGGGCTTTGTCATTGGCATCGGCAATTGATCCCGGACGCAAGCCGTCGCCGAGCGAAACGCAAATGTCATAAGCTTGCAGAATTTCGCAGATCTCGCGGAAGTGTGTGTATAAAAAGTTTTCCTCATGATGGGCCAGACACCATGCGGCCATGATGGAACCGCCGCGTGAAACAATCCCGGTGGTGCGTTCCGCAGTGAGCGGGATGTAATGGAGCCGCACGCCGGCATGGATGGTAAAGTAATCCACCCCTTGTTCGGCTTGTTCGATCAAGGTGTCACGGTAAATTTCCCATGTCAAGTCTTCCGGAACCCCGTTGACCTTTTCGAGCGCTTGGTAAATGGGAACGGTTCCAACCGGGACCGGTGAATTGCGGATGATCCATTCCCGGGTGTTGTGAATGTTTTTTCCGGTCGATAAATCCATGATGGTATCGGCTCCCCATAAGGTGGCCCAGGTCATTTTTTCCACTTCTTCCTCAATGGAGGAGGAAACGGCGGAATTCCCGATGTTGGCGTTGATTTTGACATGGAAGTTTTTGCCGATGATCATCGGTTCTGATTCCGGATGATTGATATTGGCGGGGATGATGGCCCGGCCGCTGGCGACTTCCTGCCGCACAAATTCAGGATCCAACTGCTCGCGAATGGCGACAAACTCCATTTCCGGCGTGATGATCCCCTTTTTGGCATAATGCATCTGGGTGACGATTTTTCCGGGTTTTGCTTTTAACGGGTGTTTGTTGGGATGAGGAAATGATTCAAGCGTTGCCTTTTCCTCCGAGCGGTATCCATTGTCGACGGGCTGGACCGGGCGGCCTTTGGTTTCTTCCACGTCGCCCCGTTCCAAAATCCAGTTTCTTCGCAATTTTGGCAATCCTCGTCTTAAATCAATGGATGCTTCCGGATTGGTGTAAGGCCCGCTTGTGTCATAGATGCGGAGAGGTTCATTGGCACGGGTTCCGCGCCAGTCAGTGGTGGGGGAAAGGGAAATTTCCCGCATGGGAACGCGGAGATCGGGTCTGGACCCTTTGACATAAACTTTTTTGCTGTTCGGATAAAAATAACGTTCCATCAATATTGCCCTCCTTTGGTGATTGCAACCAATGGCCAAAACGGACGAAGGGCGAATACGACACAAAAAAACCATACACCTGATGCGTATGGATCGGGTAAGAAATCAAAACGATGAGGGGACACACGAGTCCCGTCATCTTCCCTACGCTGGCATTACCCAGATCAGGTACACGGTCGGCGGCAGAGTTCTCCGCCCTCTCAGCCTGGCTGACTCCAAGCTCCCGTTTTTTGACCCTATTTAGTTGCTTTCTTTTTCAAGCTATCACAGATTTTACGGGAGGTCAATCACAAAAGAATAAATTTATATGAGAGGAGAAGGAAAACTGGCGGAATCCCCATACTGTCGAAATCTGTGATTTATAAAGGTTTTTTGTCACGATTTTGCAATATATTCATAATCCTCATTTTAGACAGGATATTTTTTGTCCGTTATACTTAAAATAAACAAACCCCGGAGAAGGGGATATTTTCCATGTTTGGTTGATTGTGAAAAGTTGTGAAAATGATCTTGTTTTTTGTACCTGAGAGAGCTTGGAGAAAGGGTGCATGAAAATTGAGAATAGAGTGGCATCATGTGCGGAAAGTATTTGGACAAAAGGCGCAGATTTCACGCACGAGGATGACGGGGCTCATTGATTTTTCCGCTTCGGTCCGGGAAGGAGTGACGGCCTTGTTGGGCCCGGCGGGTTCGGGAAAAACCACGTTGCTGAAGCTGACCGCCCTGAAAATGGTTCCGGATGACGGCAGGATTGTTTTTTTCTCCCATACAAAACAGCCGCACGTCTGGTCGAAAGGGAAAATGTTGCATTCCGGTCTTTCAGATCTTTCCTTTCTCAAGTCGCTGATTCACTACACTCCTCATGTTCAACGGTTGAACCAGGATACCACCGTCGAATCTTCACTCTTCATGCATGCGCAGTTGATGCGCGTTCCAAATCCCAGGAAAACCATTGCGGAAATCATTGCAAAATGGGGATTGGCCGGTTTCCGGAAAATGCCTTTGTACGAACTTTCCGGAGCGGTTTTGAAAAGGTTTTTGTTGGCCCGCAGCTTGATTGCACCCGCCCCGGTCTGGATCATGGATGAGCCGACGGAAGGGTTGGATCCATGGGGACGTTATTTGTTGATGCATGAGCTGAAAAAACGCCAAAGAGGGCTCATCACCTTGTTTGCGACGACCACCGACATGGACTTGGCCGAATGCGCAAATGATTTGATGTTGCTGGAATCGGGAGCTTGCAGGCGCTTGGGGAGTCGAAAGATTTTGACATCCGGGGTCCCGGAGGGCACGGTACGGGCTTGGTACGAAGCGATGCAAGCCTTTTCTTACCTTAGGAAAGAACATCATTTTTAATTTTAATGACGTTCGGTGAAGAGAGAGAATATATTGTATCGATGAAACGAGGGCGAGGGTGTGAAGAGCGTGGATCATGAAATCACTTTGCCCTTTTTTTATCTCTGTATTTATAATGGAATGAAAATCGTTTCTCAGGGGGAGGAAAGCGGAAATGAGCATTGATGAACGGATCGACAAGTTCCTACATAGTGACAGGAAAGCTCCGCTGCCTTATGCGGTTGGTGATATAGTCAAGGTTCGCATCACCCGGATCATGGATTACGGCGCCTTTGTCGTGACCAAGGATGAACACATGGCTTCGGGATTGATCCATATCTCCCAAATTCCCGACGGGGTGACCGTGGAAGTCAACCAGGTGATCGATGCCGAGGTGAGGCAAGTGAAAGAAGACCATAAAGTGGAGTTCAGTCTGATGCATATGGATAAAAGAGACAATCCTTTTCGATTATTGGAAAATGTCAAAAATGAACTCCCCAAGAAAGAGGTTCCGCAAGACGAAGTGGATCAAATCATTCAAGACCTTTCCAAAGAATTCGGCGTCGTGTCGGAAGAGTCCAAAACCATCATCAAGGATATGGTCCGGGAAATGGGGGTTTATCAATTTACAAAGGCAATGATGAGAACGCTTCCGCAGTTTCAAAGGGACTTGGTTTACCATTTTTTGAAGGAATTAAGCAGCCAAGGGAGGGAACATCTTTGAAACGCGTTCTTACCATTTTTCCTATCATTTGCGGAAGCGGCTGGAAGAACGTTTGAACCGAAAAATCTCCGGGCATGAGATTGACCGGATGATTCGGGAGAGCCAGGTGATCCTGGAGACCGACCGCCATCTTTATTTGTACCATCGCGAACAGGATATTCGATTTCCTTGCATCCGGGATCAGGACCGCTGGATCATCAAATCGGCCATTGTCAAAGGGATGTGGATGGAAGCCAAAGATTGAGCCTGTCGTTGGATCTACCCGCCGTCTGTCCAAAAAAAATCCCCCCGGGAAAGTCCCCGGGAGGTTTTTTGTTTCCGGTTATTCAGCTTTTTGGGTGTTTAAGATTTGGCGCAGAACCGTTTGCAGGATGCCGCCGTTTTTGTAGTATTCCACATCCACAACGCTGTCGAGGCGGACGGTGACTTCAAATTCCGTGGTTTCGCCGTCCGGTTTGGTGGCGCGGACCGTCAGGCTTTGTCCCGGTTGAATGTCATCATTCAAGCCGAGGATGTCAATGGTTTCTTTTCCGGTCAGGTTCAATTTTTTCCAACTTTGTCCTTCTTTGAATTGGAGCGGCAATACGCCCATGCCGACCAGGTTGCTGCGGTGAATCCGTTCGAAGCTTTCGGCGATGACCGCTTTTACCCCGAGCAGGTTGGTTCCTTTTGCCGCCCAGTCACGGGAGCTTCCCGTGCCGTATTCTTTTCCGGCAATCACGACAAGCGGCGTGTTTTCTTCTTTGTATTTCATGGCCGCATCATAAATGGACATGACTTGCCCGCTCGGTACATGTTCGGTTACTCCGCCTTCAGAACCGGGTACCATTTGGTTCCGGATCCGGATGTTGGCAAAGGTTCCGCGTGTCATGACCCGGTCGTTCCCGCGTCTGGAACCATACGAGTTGAAGTCTTTGACTTTGACGCCATGTTCTTGGAGATATTTCCCTGCCGGACTGTTGGGGGCAATGCTTCCGGCCGGCGAAATATGGTCCGTGGTGACAGAATCTCCCAACAGAGCGAGAACACGGGCGTTTTGAATGGGAGCGATTTCTTCCGCTTCCACCGACATATCCACGAAGAACGGCGGTTCTTGAATGTAGGTGGAGTTTTCATCCCAATCGTAGAGAACGCCTTTGGGAGTCGGCAATTGATTCCAGCGTTCGTTGGCATCAAACACCCGGCTGTATTGTTTTCGGAATTGTTCCGCGTTGATCGCTTCGCTCATGACCCGGCTGATTTCCTGGGAAGTCGGCCAGATATCTTTGAGATAGACGGGTTGGCCGTCTTTGCCGTGGCCGATCGGTTCGGTTTCAAAATCGATATTGACGGTTCCGGCAAGCGCATAAGCGACTACCAGCGGCGGGGAAGCCAGGTAATTGGCTTTGACCAGCGGATGGATGCGTCCTTCAAAGTTCCGGTTTCCGGACAGAACGGAAGCCACCGTCAAATCGTTTTCTTCAATGGCTTTGCTGACATCGTCCGCGAGGGGTCCGCTGTTACCGATACAAGTGGCACATCCGTAACCGGCAACGGTGAAGCCGAGTTTGGCGAGCGGTTCCAGCAGACCGGCTTGGGCCAGGTATTCGGTGACCACTTTGGAACCGGGGGTCAAACTGCTTTTGACATAAGCCGGTACGCTCAATCCTTTTTCGACGGCTTTTTTCGCCACCAAGCCGGCTCCCACCATGACGGACGGGTTGGACGTGTTGGTGCAGCTGGTGATGGCGGCAATCACCACGGAACCGTGTTTCAGGTCAAACCGGTCATTTTGGCGGGTGACTTGCACGGATTTGCTGATTTCTTCTTCCGTCAGGCCAAAGCCGCTTTCGTCAATCGGCTTGCGCAAGGTTTCGTTCCAAGCTTCTTTCATCTTGTTCAGTTCGATGCGGTCTTGCGGGCGTCTCGGTCCGGACAGGCTTGGAACCACGGTGCTGAGATCCAGTTCAATGGTGTCCGTGAAGACCGGATCCGGGGTGTCATCGGTCCGGAACAAGCCTTGTGCCTGATAATATGCTTTCACCAGTTGAATCAGGCTTTCGTCCCGGCCGGTGGTGCGGAGGTAGTTCAAGGATTCTTCGTCAACCGGGAAGAAACCGACCGTTGCACCGTATTCCGGCGCCATGTTTGCCACTGTGGCCCGGTCCGCAAGGTTCAGGTTGGATAAGCCGGGGCCGTAGAATTCGACGAATTTGCCGACGACGCCTTTTTTCCTGAGCATTTCCGTGACCGTGAGCGCAAGGTCGGTGGCGGTTGCCCCTTCCGGAAGTTGTCCCGTCAATTTGAATCCGATGACTTCCGGGATGATGAAGTATAACGGTTGCCCCAACATGCAAGCTTCCGCCTCGATTCCGCCAACTCCCCAACCGACAACGCCCAGTCCGTTAATCATGGTGGTGTGGGAGTCGGTTCCGACGAGGGAATCCGGGAATACCACGGTTTCGCCGTTTTCTTCACGGGTTTGTGCGACGCGGGCCAAGTATTCCAGGTTCACTTGGTGGACAATTCCGGTTGCAGGCGGAACCGCTTGGAAATTGTCAAGGGATTCAGCAGCCCAGCGAAGCAGGCGGTAGCGTTCTTCATTCCGTTTGAATTCCAGATCCATGTTGTATTGCAGTGCATCTTCGGTTCCGGCACGATCCACCATCACTGAATGGTCGATCACCAGGTCAACCGGAATCAACGGGTTAATCCGTTCCGGATCGCCGCCCACCCGGCTCATGGCCGAACGCAATGCCGCCAGGTCCACGACGGCCGGCACACCGGTAAAGTCTTGCAAAACGATGCGGGCCGGTTTAAAACCGATTTCCTTTTTATCCTTGTTTTGGGTCCAGGAAGCCAACTGCTCAATATGCTCCCGGGTGACCGATTTTCCGTCATATTGGCGAAGGGCGGCTTCCAACAACACTTTGATGGAGAAAGGCAACCGGGAAATTTCTCCGATCCCTTGTTCTTCCAAACTGTCCAGACGGTAGTAAACATACTCTTTATCGCCCACTTTTAATGTGGAGCGCACATTGTACAAGTCCTTTGCCATGGGAAAACCTCCTTTGAAGAAAGATGTAAAAGCTTTCATATCAGCGGTGGCTGAATGAGACGCGTGAAAAGTGCAAGGAATAAGACTCGCTGAGGGAAACGTCTTGTTTCACCAGATGAAACTAAGTTCTAAATTCGTCTTCATTATACAATGTTTTTTTAAACTTGTATAGACTCTTTATAAAAAATGCAAAAAAACGGACAAGTCAGACGGTTGTTCTTTTGCAAAATCACATAGAAGGGCCGATCTCTTTGTTTTCTGTCAAAATTTCCGTTTTCTAATGGAAAAGAGAGGAGTATAATATTTGAAAAATGAGTTTCACAGAGTGAAACACGGGGGAGAGACTTGATTTTGAGTGGAGAAAAAAAATCGACAGTCCGAGCAGCTGAGCGTGCACTGGATATTTTGTTGTGCTTTGTGGATGAAACCCGGCTGGGAATGACGGAAATCGCCGAACGCACTGGATTGAACAAAAGCACGGTGTTTCGTTTGCTGGCCACCTTGGAGAGCAAAGGATTTGTGAAAAGAGACCTGGATACCGAAAAATATCAGCTGGGTTTCCGGATTTGGGAGCTTTCCGCCCATTTGAACCGGTCCAAGGATCCTGCCGTGCTGTTCTTGCCGGAAATGGAGCGGCTGCGGGATGAATTGGATGAGACCGTCAGCTTGTATGTTTATGACGGCATCGAGCGGATCCGCATTCAGGCTGTCGAGAGCAATCAGGCGATTCGCCGGGTGGCTCCGGTCGGGGTCCGGATGCCGCTTACCGTCGGGGCTTCCAGTAAAGTTCTGGTTGCATTCGCGGAGCCGGCGCTGTTGCAAAAAGTGCTGGCCGAATCCGAATGGCCGGACCATGTGGAAAAGTCTGAATACCTGAACCAACTGAAACAGATCCGGAAAGACGGTTACGCGGTGAGCATCGAAGAAAGGGAAGCCGGAACAGCCGCGGTGGCGGTCCCGATCTTTTCCCGCCGGGAAAAATTGGTGGCGGCGCTCGCCGTGTCGGGGCCGGTTTCCCGGATGAATGTGGACAAGATGGAGCAATTCGTCCCGTATATGATGGAAGCGGCGGGAAAAATGGGGAAAATGATAGGGGATTGAGCAGAAAAAAAGCCCGAGGTTTCTCGGGCTGACAAAATTTAGAGAACGGGAAAAGATCACGCCCGCTGAAGGTCACGCTCCATTCCCGCTGATCCTGTGAGCTTCTTTTTAAGTAATTATAAGCAATATCGGCACGGATGTCGAGTGTTATGTCTTATAATTACTTATGATCGCTTATCACCGGGTGAAAGGAGGGACGAGGGGTGTATCAGGAAGAAAGAATGATGATGATTTTGCGCCATTTAAAAAAACATCACCGGATCAGCGTTCAGGAGATTTGCGGGATGTTCGGGGTTTCCCGTGACACAGCACGCAGGGATTTGGTGAAATTGAGTGAACAAAATGCCATCATCCGAACGCGGGGCGGGGCCATTTTGCCGGTTCTTGAAAAAGAAGTCGACAGTTACAAAAAACGCGTGGGGCAGAAAAGCGAAGCCAAAGCAAAGATCGGGCGGCTGGCCGCCGCAACCATCCAACCCCGCGACCCTCCGCCATTTGCAGGAGTTCCGGGTGAACAAGTGTTTGATGGGCGGCGGGGGAATCACCAAAGACGGGATTTTTGTCAAGGATGAAGAGGAAGGCCAGGTTGTCAAACAGATGATTGCCTGTTCGGAACAAGTGATCGTGCTGGCCGATCACACAAAATTTGGAAAGCAGTTTTTTTATCAAATCTGCCGTTTGGAAGATGTTGATCTTTTGGTGACGGACCGTTTGCCGGATCATTGGAAAGAATGTCTGGAAAAAGCTAATGTGGAGTGGCACGTTGCAGAAGGTTGACCCAAGCATCGCTTGCCCGAAAACGTTTGCTTTTGATAGCATGACAAAGTAGAATATAATTTTTGTGATGTCTATATTTTTTGCAGGAGAGAAGGTGCCCTTTTGCAACCAGATTCCGGATCCGTAAAAGATCCCAAACTTCCGATGGTGGAAATTTTTCAAACCGTTGAAGGGGAAGGGACCCGTGCCGGATTTCCCACCACGTTTGTACGGTTGTTTAATTGCAACCTGCGCTGTACCTGGTGTGATACACCTTACAGCTACGCCCCTTCCAAACCGGAATATTTTGCGCGGGTTTCCGAAATCGTAAAGGAAGTGAAAAAGTTTCCGCACCGGTTCATTTGCCTGACGGGCGGTGAGCCGTTGATGCATGGATATAAATCCGAACGGTTGATTGAAGCATTGGCCGAGATTGACCATATCGAGGACATTCACATTGAAACCAACGGCGCGATCCATTTGAAGCCGTTTGCGGAGTTAAGGCAAAACCATGAAGCGGCAAGACAAAAAGTCCGGTTCATTTTGGATTATAAATTGCCGGGAAGCGGCGAAAACAAGCGGATGATCGAAGAGAATTTCGCTTATTTGAACGATGCCGACGAGGTCAAATTTGTGATTGCCGGGGAAGAAGACTTCAAGGTGGCCAAAGAAGTCGTCCAAACCAAGATGAAAAAAGGAATTCCCTTGTTCAGTCCGGTGTGGGAATCGATGAAACCGGCAAAACTGGTGGATTTGATCTTGAAGCATCAATTGACACAGGTGAAATTGAGCCTGCAGATGCACAAAGTGATTTGGGACCCCGACTTGCGCGGGGTATGACAGGAGGGATAACGGGTGGAAGAAAAAGCTGTGATTGTGTTGAGCGGCGGATTGGACAGCACGACATGCATGGGGATTGCCCGCGAAGAAGGTTTTGCGCTGTATCCGATCACCTTTTATTACAACCAGCGCCATGGCAGGGAAGTGGAGCAAGCCAAGAAAATCGCCCAACACTACGGAGTGGGCCACCGTCATAAAATTGTAAACGTTTCTTTCCTCGGCGAAATCGGCGGCAGCGCCCTGACGGATCAGACGATGGAAGTGCGGACCGGGGGAGTGGAAGGAGATATTCCGGATACGTATGTGCCTGCCCGCAATTTAATCTTCCTGTCACTGGCATCGGCTTATGCGGAAGTGATCGGGGCCAGACGGATTTATACTGGGGTGAGTGCGGTGGATTACAGCGGTTATCCCGATTGCCGCCCCGAATTTATCCGTTCTTTCAGCGAAACGGTCAATTTGGCGACCAAAATGGGCGTATCCGAAAAAATTGAGATCCGGACGCCGCTGATTCATTTGAGCAAAGCGGAAACCATCAAAAGAGGGCTTGAACTGAACGTTCCTTATGAACTGACCACTTCCTGTTACCTGGGGGGAGAGGAAGCGTGCGGGGAATGCGACAGCTGCCTGCTCCGCCTGAAAGGGTTTAAGGAGAATAACGTGACGGATCCCATTGCTTATAAAAAAATCCCTGAACAATTAAGGTGATAAACATGCGCGGCAAATACACGATGGTGAAACACTTTTGGATTTCCTGCGCCCACAGCATTCCGGGGGCCGGGAAATGTGAAAGGATTCACGGGCACAACTATAAAGTCACTTTTTGTGTGGAAGGGTTTGAGTTGGACGAAAAGCATATGTTGATTGACTTCCGGCAAGTGAAACATGCCATCGAGAAAAAGTATGACCATCACTATTTGAATGATTTTCCGGAGTTTGATCCCGATCAAACCGGAGTGGCCCCGTCCACCGAGAAAGTGGCGGAGGTATTTTTCCGGATTATTGAAGGCTTGTGCCGACAAAAATCGAATCAACCCCGGTGCAAATGGGTTGAAGTCGAAGAAACTAATGAAGCTTATGCCCGTTTTGAACGTGTGGATGAACAGGAGGAAAAGTCATGAGCGACAAGTCGAAAGAGGAATTGTCCCTGAAAGCGTTGGGGAATGAAACCACTTACCATTTCGAATACAACCCCGATTTGTTGGAGACGTTTGACAACCGTCATCCGGGGACGGATTATTTTGTGAAGTTCAATTGCCCGGAGTTCACCAGTTTATGTCCGATTACCGGCCAACCCGACTTTGCAACCATTTATCTCAGTTATGTTCCGGACCAAAAACTGGTGGAAAGCAAGTCGCTGAAGTTGTATCTGTTCAGTTTCCGCAATCACGGCGATTTTCACGAAAACTGCATTGTCACGATCATGAAGGACTTGATTGAGAAACTGGATCCCAAATATATCGAAGTGTGGGGGAAATTTTTACCCAGAGGCGGGATCAGCATCGATCCTTATGTGAACTACGGAAAGCCGGGAACCCGGTGGGAGAAAATCGCCGAACAGCGTTTGGCGCAGCATGACCTGTATCCCGAAAAAGTGGACAACCGGTAAATGTTTCTTTTCTCCGTTTTCCGATTGGGATAGAATAGGGGGGAGGAGGGTTCAAAATGAGTGAAAACTTCTATATTCTGCAAATGCAGCAGATGGTTCAACATATGCGTGATGAATTGACCAGCGTCGGTTTCAAAGAGCTCCGGACTCCGGAAGAAGTGGATGAAGCCCTGCAGGGGGAAGGAGCGAAAGGAACCACCTTGGTGGCGGTGAACTCGGTTTGCGGTTGTGCAGCCGGCCTGGCCCGCCCGGCAGTGGCTCTTTCTTTGAAACATGACAAAGTCCCGGATCACTTGTATACCGTTTTTGCCGGACAAGACCGGGAAGCCACGGAACGGGCCCGTTCATATTTTGAAGGAATGCCCCCGTCTTCGCCATCTTTTGCCTTGTTGAAAGACGGGAAGCTGGTGCACATGGTGCATCGCCACGATATTGAAAACGTCCCGCTGGAGGAAATTGCCAAGAACCTGACGGATGCTTATGACCGTTTCGTGGATTAAATTTACAAAGTCTCCCCTGTGTGAAAGATAGGGGAGTTTTTTTATAGGTACATAGGCGGCAGGGTTTTTTTTCATTAAAATAAAAGGGAAAGGATGGTGAAGGAATGGAATTGATCGCCTTTTTTTTGGTGGCTTTGTTTATCATCACATCGATCATTGTGAATGTCTTGTACCGCTCGGCGAAAAAAGTAAACCATAAAAAGAGTTATGTGCTTGGAGATCTGGGGGTTCAGCCCCGGCCGCAGCTGCAGGAGGATGTTCAAGCACTGGTGCAACATTTGGAACATTCATTTCAAGAAAGTTATGTGGAACGGGTCAAAGAACGTGTGATCCGTGAATATAAAATCAGTTTGACCGAATGGGAAAACCGTTTTTTTGAGTGGAAACGATATTTAATTATGACAGCCATCCTGAAAAAAGTGCCGATGTACAGTCATGAAGTCGATGAGATTTGGCATGAAATGCTGATGTTTACCAGGGAATACGAAAAGTTTTCCAACCGTTTCCTGGGCACGACTTTGCATCATGAGCCCAATGTGCCGGGGCAAACGGTGAGTGAAAGTGAGAAAAGTTTTTTTGATTTAATCTATTTGCTTTTGTTTCGTCCGACCCCGTACAGCCGCCACACTTGGGGGGATTTTTTCCGGCAACCGCTTTCCAAAGCGCTTTTGGATGACATTAAGCACTGCTCGGATTTGGAATTAAAGGATCAATACTTTAATCCGCACACCGTGAAAAATTTGGAACCGGCAGCCCGTGTCATGGATAACATGATCCGGCTTTTGAAACGAAAATTGGAGGAAGTCGAAAAGCATGTGGTGAATCAGGGAACCTCCATCAAAGAATTCCGCCGCCATTTCAAAAAAGATTCCGGTCCGTTCAAAGAAGGCGATCCGGTCCATGGCGCGATTTTCCTTTCGTTATACCATGCCGATGCATTCCATGAAAAATACCACGAGCTCTGTAAAAAATCACTGGAAGACGATCATGGTTCCGTGGTTTACGCCAAAAAACGGACAGGCAATGATCACAAATCTTCCGGCACGGAATATTTTTGGGAAGACGTCGGAGGTGGCGACACAGGACCGGATTCGGGGAATGACGCGGGAAGCGGCTCCGGCAGTGACTCTTCGGGAGGAAGTGACGGCGGAAGCAGTTGCAGTGGCAGTAGTTGCGGAAGCAGTGTTTGAAGCAAGCCGGTGAAAAGGAATGGAAGCATCCGGTAAAAAAACAGCCATCTGTGGGGCGCACGGATGGCTGTTTTTATGATTCAGGACGAAAAAAAGGTTTTCAAGACATCCGGGAGATCCCGTTGCCAGAAGCCCCAGGTGTGATCTCCGTCTTTTTCTGCATATTGCACCCGGGCTTCCTTTTCTTTTAAATAACGGTGGACTTCCCGGTTGCGGGCCAAGAGGTCCAGATCCCCCATATGGGTGGGAACTTTCGTTTCAGAGGTTCCGACCGATTGATAGATGCGCAGATGGGAAAGCGTGTCTTGCCGCAGGATTTCTTCACAGGTTTCTTCCAAAAAGGCTCCCGACTGGGTAAAGACATTGACCACCTGCTCCGGATGTTGCAAGGCAATGTGCAAAGAAACCGTTCCACCCAGTGATGAACCGCCGATCACCAGCTTCTCTTTTTCACGGGAGACGGGATATTTATCACGAAGCAATGGAAGGAGTTCTTCCATCACCATTCGGATATGTCCGGATTGTTGTTTTCCAACAGGGGAGTATTGCGATGTCCGTTTCTTTTTGTCCACCGGAATGGCTGCCATGGCAAAGGGCTTCAGCTCCCCGTTTGCAATCATTTGGGTGGCCTGAGTCACCACACGTCCCAAGTTGAAGTAATCAGGCCCGTCATGAAGGAGGACCAGCGGATAGTTCCGGACGGATGATGGTTCTTCTTCGGGAAGAAAAATCAGGATTTCTTTTGTTTCATCGAGATGTTTGCTGTCAAGTACTTCTTTTTTGATGGTCCGCTTGATCATGTTTGTATAGTCCCCTTTTGGATGAAAGTGGTTTAATACTACTATACCTTATTTTTGTTATATTTTCCTATTGATTATTTATATCGTATTTTTGTATATTTATACTGTGTTATTGAAAAAATAATATTGTTATCCATTTATATCTGTTTTTTATCTGTATAAACAATTCATATGGATCAAATTGGTCGGAAAAATATATCTTTTCTTTTTTATAAAATAATTATAAGATTTATGTATCTATGTTTTATCTATACGCAAATATTGAGGTGATCCAGTCGATATGGAAAATGTTCAGAAAGGGACGCGCCCGGTGACGAGCTATTTGAAATTTATCATCCCATCTATCATCGGTATTATCTTATTTATGATTCCGATCTCCATCGGGGGGGAAATGACCATTCCTGTTGCCATGCTGGCCAAATGGTTGCAGGAGTTGCTGGCGGATGTCCTCCCGGCTTTGGCAACGGTCCTGATCTTGGTTTCTGCAGTGCTCACGCTCATTGGATCTTTTATCAAACCAACTTGGATCATGGATCGCCCCTTTTTAAAAAGTTTGTTTCACGTGTCGGTTTTTTGGGCGGTCACTCGTGCTTTGGGAGCGGTATTGGCCGTGCTGACGCTGTTTCAGTGGGGACCGGATTGGGTTTGGTCGGAAAATACAGGCGGTTTGTTGCTGTATGACCTGATTCCCGTATTGTTTACAGTGTTTATTTTTGCCGGACTTTTCATGCCTTTTTTGATGGATTTTGGATTGCTGGAAATGACCGGAACGTTGTTGACACGGTTGATGCGTCCGTTATTCAAACTTCCCGGACGGGCTTCCATTGACTGTCTGGCATCCTGGCTGGGGGATGGAACGATCGGGGTTTTGCTTACCAACAAGCAATATGAAGACGGCTTTTATACCAAGCGGGAGGCGGCCGTTATCGGAACGACGTTTTCCGTGGTGTCCATCACTTTTACCATTGTCGTTTTGGAACAGATCGGATTGGGGCATTTGTTCGGGCCTTATTATTTAACCATTTCCTTATCCGGGTTGGTGGCGGCGATTGTTTTGCCGCGGATCCCTCCGTTGTCCCGGAAAGAGGATACGTATTATGACGGGTTGAAAGGGAACCTGAATGAAACGTTTCCGGAAGGCTTTTCCGTGTGGCAATGGGGTTTGCACCAAGCCGTGGAACGTGCGCGCAGCATGCAGTTTAAAAAAGTTTTTCAAAACGGATCCAAAAACATCTTCGATATGTGGCTGGGCGTCTTGCCGGTTGTGATGGCTTTTGGAACCACCGCAGTGATTATCGCGGAATATACCCCGTTGTTTAAATGGCTGGGATTGCCGTTTGTCCCGATTTTATCCTTGTTGAACATCCCGGAAGCACACGAAGCGGCCCAAACGGTTGTGGTCGGCTTTGCGGACATGTTCCTTCCTTCCGTGATTGCAAGCGGAGCGATTGAAAGCGAATTGACCCGGTTTGTCATTGCCTGTCTCTCGGTGACCCAATTGATTTACATGTCCGAAGTGGGCGGGCTGTTGTTGGGTTCCAAAGTCCCCGTTGATTTTAAAGATCTGGTGATTTTGTTCCTGCAGCGTACGTTGCTGACGTTGCCCATCATCGCCTTGATGGCTCATCTGATTTTTTGACGGAACCCGGGCGGGCTTTCTGTGCTAAAAGCAGAAAGCCCTTTTTTATGCGTATATCTATTTTGCTTAATCTTTTAAATACATTTAAAATAATGATGAGTCATTTTATTTGAGATAGGAGTGATATGGGCGATGAGTCATGAACCGGCCTGGGTTCCAACCCCCGGACAGATGAAAAAAACCCGTCTTTATCAATGGATGAACCGGCTGGGTTATCAGGATTATGACGCTTTTTACCGGGACAGTGTGAAAAATATTGCCTGGTTTTGGGATGAAGCGGTCAAAGATATGCAGTTGAGATGGCAGGTTCCGTATCGTCAAGTGATGGACATGAGTGACGGCATTTTATGGACCCGCTGGTTTGTTGGCGGGAAACTCAATATTTCGGAAAATTGCTTGGACCGGTTTGTCGATGATCCATCGTCCCGTCACCGGATTGCGTTGATCTGGGAAGGCGATAACGGGGAGTGCCGGAAATATTCGTACCGGGATTTATGGCTGGAAGTGAACCGGATTGCAGGAGGGTTGCAAAAGCTGGGTGTGAAGCCGGGAGACCGGGTTGCCATATACCTGCCCATGATTGCGGAAAATGTGATTGCCATGTTGGCGGTCGCCAGGATTGGTGCGATTTTCATCCCGTGTTTTTCCGGATACGGCGCCGATGCGGTGGCCACCCGGATTCAAGGATGCGAGGCCAAATGGCTGATCACGGCGGACGGGTTCTACCGGCGGGGAAAATTGGTCCGGATGAAAGAGGAAGCCGATCTGGCCGCGGATCAATCGCCATCTGTCGAGAAAGTGATTGTGGTGCGGCGGGCCAACCGGGAGTGCCCGGCAAGGGACAGGGATGTGGATTGGGACCGGTTGCGGACAGATTTGAAAGCGCTGTCACCCCATCCCACGGCGGCGGATGATCCCGTGATGATCATTTATACTTCCGGGACCACCGGCAAACCGAAGGGAACGGTCCATGTGCATGCGGGGTTTCCGGTGAAAGCGGCTTTTGATGCGGGATACATGTTTGATGTGGGACCGGGGGATGTGTTGTTTTGGGTGACGGACATGGGGTGGATGATGGGCCCCTGGATGGTGTTCGGTGCTTTGATGATGGGAAGCACCATGATTGTTTATGAGGGAACGCCGGATTACCCGGCACCGGACCGTTTGTGGCAGTTGGTCGAAAAAAACGGGGTCACTCACTTGGGAATCTCCCCGACCTTGATCCGGGCGTTGATGAAGCACGGGGACAAGTGGCATGAAAAATGGGATTTAAGCAGCCTGCGCGTTTTCGGTTCCACGGGGGAGCCTTGGAATCCGGAGCCGTGGCATTGGCTGTTTGAACAAGTCGGCAAAAAGAAAGTGCCCATTTTCAATTATTCCGGCGGGACTGAAATCTCCGGCGGCATTTTAGGCAATCATTTTTTCAAGCCCATTGTTCCGTGCGGGTTTGCCGGCCCCATTTTGGGAATGGATGCCGAAGTGTTTGATGATTCGGGCCGCCCGGTCCGCGGGCAAGTGGGGGAGCTGGTTTTGCGTCAGCCATGGGTCGGCATGACGCGAAGCTTCTGGCAGGATGACCGGCGGTATGAACAAGCTTATTGGAGCCGCTGGCCGAATGTATGGTTGCACGGGGACTGGGTGTATATCGATGAGGAAAACAACTGGTTTATCACCGGACGTTCGGATGACACGCTGAAAATCGCTGGAAAACGGTTGGGGCCGGCAGAGATGGAATCGGTTCTGGTCAATCATCCCTTGGTGGCGGAAGCGGCAACCATCGGGATTCCGGATGCGGAAAAAGGGGAGAGTGCCGTCTGCTTTGTCGTCTTAAAAGGCGGGACAACCGAAGGGTTGGAAGAGGAGCTGATCCGGTTTGTGGCCCGCAAAATGGGAAAAGCATTAAAACCAAAGCGGGTATGGGTGGTGGACGAATTGCCCAAGACCCGGAATGGAAAAATTTTGCGCCGCGTGATCCGGGCCGCCTATTTGGGAGAAGACACCGGTGATCTGTCTTCGCTGGAAAACACGGAGACCGTTGAGGCGATCCGCCGGTTGGCCGGGAACGAAAAATAAGATTTTCATAAATATGATAAAATATATATATTTGAGTGATTCATGAATTTGCTTACCTTGCGGAATGAGCCGGTTTTTGGTTCATTCTGTTTTTTGTTGTTGATAAAATGATCGCTTTTGTCTATATAATGGAGGGAATGATCCGTGATACAATGATACTGATCCATGAAATGGACAGAAAAACAGAGAAGCCGTGCGAATGAATACATAGGAGAGGTGTCGGTATTGCATGTTCCGGGGAACAGATTTAGAAACACGTGTGCTTCAGGTGCAAGAAACACACTCTCCAGACAAACGAGACGATCTGCTTAGGGAACTGGAACCACATGTGCGCAGAATCGCTTCACGTGTTTGCAGGAGGGTGATCACTAAGCAGGATGACGAGTACATGATCGCTTACAAAGCTTTGGATGAAGCGATCAGTGGCTACAGCTCAGGATTTCAGGCAACATTCATGTCCTTTGCGTACAAAGTGATCCATCGGCGGTTGGTGGATTATTTCCGGCAAGAGGCAAAGCATCAGAAAACGGTGCCGCTTTTGACTTCCGGGCCCAATGAGGAAGAGATCCAAAACCAGGAAGTGGTGGCCAAAGCCTTTGAAAGTTACCGGGATGAAGAACTGAGCAAAATGCGCCGCCTTGAGATCGAAATTTTTAAAAAAGCGTTGGCCAAGCAAGGGATCACTTTGGATGAATTGGTCAAAAAAAGCCCGAAACACCGGGATACACGCGAAAATTTATTCCACGTGGCGAAAAAGCTGGTGTCTGAGAAGGAGCTTTTGCACAAATTCCTGCACCAAAAAAAGCTGGATAAAGAGATTGCCTCATATTTGGGAATGCATCGCCGAACTTTGAATCGGCACAGAAAATACCTGACGGCTCTTACCATTGTCATGACGGAAGATTTAACCCTTGTGCGAAGTTATTTGGGTCTGTAAGGGTAAGAAAGGGGGCGAATGAATGCGGAAAGGAGTTATCATGGAAGTTCGGCCGCGCCATTGGATTGTGATGACACCGGATGGCGAGTTTGTTCGTGTGCCGAGAACAAACATGGAACTGACCGTGGGAGAAGAAGTGGAGTTTCCCTTGGTTGTGAATCGTTCTTCCGCATGGAAGAGAAAGCCTTGGATTGCGGCGATCAGTGCCGGCGTGGCAGCGATGATCGGAATGTTTTATGTTCTTCCCCAATTTTCGCCTTCCAAGGAAGCCCATGCAGAAGGATATATTTATTTGGATGTGAATCCAAGCATTGCAATTGGAATGGATAAAAACAAACATATCACCGAGGTCAAACCCTTAAACAAATCCGCTTTAAAAGTGCTTGGCGGTAAAAGTTACAAAAACGAGCAAGTGGACGAATTTGTGGAACATTTTTTGGATGAAGCGAAACAACAAGGTTTCTTGCATCCGAAAGACCAAATTGTTTTATCCGGTTACAACGATGAAGAAACCAGCGTGAGAACGTTACAAGAGATTGAAACCATGATTGACGAGGAAAGCAAAGAAGAGAAACTGGAATTGCTTGTTCATACGCTGACGATGCCGAAATCAGTGAAGAAAAAAGCAGATGAAACCGGTTTGTCCCCGGCGAAATATGCCGTGTGGATGATTGCAAACAAAGAGGGGAAAAACTTGGATGTCAAAGAGATGGAAGAGATTCCGATAACTCAACTGGCTGAAGACATCAAGCCGGTATCCGATCTTCTCAATCGGCCGCCATCGGAAGAAGAATGGGAAAGCATCATCAAAGATGAGAATCAACCCAAAACGGATCACAAAGACGATGCCCCCGCCAAACAACCTGACAAAACCAGCAATGACTCTTCTTCGGGTTCCACCCGTGATCCGGCTTCGGATACGAATAAGGAGGAACCTGCCAACAAGGAGGAACCGGAGAAAACCGATTCCCAATCTCCATCAAAAGATCAGGATCAAAAACCGAAGCCTGCAGATGAAAAAACAGACTCCTCTTCCGATTCAAATGCGTCGGATCCGAAAGAGTCCAACATGGTGACGGATGAGTAAACCGTTGAACAGGGGTTGCAAGCTGACACCTCCCACCAGCTTACAACAGAAATGAGAGGGGCCGATTTCGATGAAAGGGACTGGGATCGTAAGAAAAGTGGATCATCTGGGAAGGATCGTATTGCCAAAAGGCCTGAGGGATCTTTTGAATATTCATCCCAGCGACGGTGTTGAAGTGTTTGTGGATGATCAATATATCGTGCTGAAAAAATACGAGCCCAACTGCATTTTTTGCGGGAGCCTGGAAGAAGTGATCTACTATCGCGGAAAAATGATTTGCAAAAAATGTGTAGAGGAAACATCCAAGGTGATGATGAAAGGAGCGCCTGAGTAAGGGCGCTTTTTTTGATGCATGTCTTCTTTATCCCATAACCGCTTCACCGTGACGGACTGACAAACAATCGCTTGTTTGGTAAAATGAAAACATATAATAAATAAATAATTTTTCGAAAAATGAAATCGCTTTCTTTATAAGGAGGAATATTCCAATGGATCAGGAAATGCTGTTGCTGGAAAGGATGGAGCCGATCGCAAAAATAACGCTGAATCGTCCGAAGTCACTCAATGCCTTAAACTCCGGCCTGATGAAAAAACTGGCCGATGAACTGGAAGGGCTGGACCGGGACGAAGCGATCCGGGTGATTGTTTTGACCGGAAGTGAAAAGGCTTTCGCGGCGGGAGCCGACATTAAAGAACTGTCTGAAACCAGGCCGGTCGACTTTGTGATGAAACAATTTTTCCGGGATTGGGAACGGATCCGTAAAATCTCCAAACCTTTGATTGCGGCTGTCAACGGTTATGCATTGGGCGGAGGCAATGAACTGGCGATGTGCTGTGACATGATCATTGCTTCCGACGCGGCTCAATTTGGACAACCCGAGATTTTATTGGGAGTGATCCCCGGAGCCGGGGGAACACAGCGTCTGACCAAAGCAGTCGGAATGAAAAAAGCGATGGAAATGATTTTGACCGGAAAGAGCATTTCGGCAGAAGAAGCCCTGAAGTGGGGACTGATCAATCGTGTGGTTCCGGCGGAGGATTTGGAAAAAGAGGTGCTGTCTTTGGCAAAAGAGATTGCAGAAAAGCCGCCGGTTGCTGTCCGGCTGGCCAAACAAGCGGTTTTAAAGGCCCAGGAACTTCCCTTGGAACACGGTTTGAATTTGGAACAAAATGCTTTTTTCCTGCTCTTTTCCTCCGAAGATCAAAGTGAGGGAATGCGGGCGTTTTTGGAAAAAAGAAAACCGGTTTTTCGGGGGGAATAAGATCACACTTCCGGTTTTGGGCATATGATGAGTTGAAAGATTTTCAGGCTTGTCAGTCAACTTGTTCAAAGTGGAGATGATAAGAATGGGAAGCATGAAAATCAATGAACAAAAGCGGGGATCTTTGCTGGAGGAAGCGAAGATGCGCGACGTGTTTGAAATGATGGACCGCTATGGCCACGAGCAGGTCATTTTTTGCCGTCATCCGCAAACCGGTCTCAAAGCGATCATCGCCTTGCATAATACAACCGCGGGGCCGGCTTTGGGTGGATGCCGTATGATCCCGTATGCTTCGACGGACGAAGCCTTGGAGGATGTTTTGCGGTTGTCCAAAGGCATGACCTATAAATGCAGTCTGGCGGATGTGGACTTTGGCGGGGGAAAAATGGTTATCATCGGCGATCCGAAAAAAGATAAATCGCCGGAGTTGTTTCGCGTGATCGGCCGTTTTGTGGGCGGGTTAAACGGCCGTTTCTATACCGGAACCGACATGGGAACCAATCCGGAAGATTTTGTCCATGCCGCCAGGGAATCGAAATCTTTTGCCGGATTGCCGAAATCGTACGGCGGAAGCGGGGACACATCCATTCCAACCGCGCTCGGGGTGTTTCACGGAATGCGGGCCACCGCCCGGTTTTTATGGGGGACGGATCAGCTGAAAGGGCGTGTGGTTGCCATCCAGGGAGTCGGCAAGGTGGGAGAGCGCTTGTTGCAGCTTTTGGTCGAAGCGGGGGCTTACTGCAAAATTGCCGACATCGATTCGGTGCGATGCGAACAGCTGAAAGAAAAGTATGGCGACAAGGTCCAATTGGTGGATGTGAACCGGATTCACAAGGAGAGTTGCGATATTTTCTCGCCTTGCGCCAAAGGCGGCGTGGTCAATGATGACACCATTGACGAGTTCCGTTGCCTGGCCATTGTCGGATCCGCCAACAACCAACTGGTGGAAGACCGGCATGGGGCACTGCTTCAAAAACGGAGCATTTGGTATGCACCCGATTATCTGGTGAATGCCGGCGGGCTGATTCAAGTGGCTGATGAACTGGAAGGCTTCCATGAAGAGAGAGTGCTCGTCAAAACCGAAGCGATTTATGACATGGTCCTGGATATTTTTCACCGGGCGAAAAATGAGAATATTCCCACTTGTGAGGCAGCGGACCGGATCGTGATGGAGCGTTTGAAAAAGTTAACCGATATTCGCCGGATCTTGTTGGAGGATCCCCGCAACAGCGCAAGGAGGTAAAAATCATTGATGAAACTGATGACCGAGGAGGATGTCCGCCATCTTGCCCCGGATGGCCGTTTGACGGAATCGGGAAAGGAAATCTGGAACCGGCTGAGTGTGGAAAAGAAAAAAGACTTTTACCGGTGGATGGCCTTCGTCCGCCATTTTGACAGGCGGTCGGTTTTCTTGCAACGGCAAGGGAGAATCGGAACCTATGCGCCTTTGGAAGGGCAGGAAGCGGCGCAGGTCGGAAGTGCCTTGGCCCTGCAAAAACAAGATTGGATTTTTCCGAGTTACCGGGAACACGGGGTGGCGATGATTGCCGGAATGCCGTTGTCGCAAATTTTGCTTTATTGGATGGGCAGGGTCGAAGGGTGCAAGGCTCCGGAAGAAATTCGCTTATTGCCGCCTTCCGTGCCGATTGCCACCCATCTTCCGCATGCGGTCGGGGCGGCATGGGCATCGAAATTGAAAAAAGAGGACAGCATCGCGGTTTGTTACTTTGGGGACGGTGCCACATCCGAAGGGGATTTTCACGAAGCTTGCAATTTTGCAGGGGTTTTCAACATCCCGGTGATTTTTTTCTGCCAAAATAACGGTTATGCCATCAGTGTGCCGTTTTCACGCCAGTCGGCGTCAAAAACGGTGGCCGAAAAGGCAAAAGCGTATAACTTCCCGGGAATCCGCGTCGATGGAAATGACGTTTTGGCCGTGTATGATGTGATGTCCAAAGCCGTCGCGCGCGCCCGGGCCGGGAAAGGCCCCACTTTGATCGAAGCCGTGACTTACCGCTTCGGTCCTCACACCACGGCCGATGATGCCACGCGGTACCGTCCGCCGGAAGAAGTGGAAGAATGGGTGAACGAAAAAGATCCTTTGCTGAGATACACCCGCCTGTTGAAAAAGGAAGGGTTGTTGACGGACGAAGAGGAGAAAACGTGGGAAGAAACCTGCAAAGAGAAAATGGATCAAGCGATTTCCCGGGCGGAAAAAGAAGAACCGGCCCCTCCCGGGCATATGTTTGCGCATGTGTATGAAACCTTGTCCGCAAATGAAAAGAGACAAAAACAGCAGCTGGAAGAGAGGGATCACCGTTGATGAAACCAAAAACCATGGTGCAAGCCATATGCGATGCATTGAAGGTGGCATTGGAGAACGATCCGCGGGTGATTCTGCTGGGGGAAGATATCGGGAAAAACGGAGGGGTTTTCCGCGCGACGGAGGGATTGTGGGAATTGTTCGGAGAGGAGAGGGTGATGGACACCCCACTTGCGGAAGCGGGCATCATCGGATCCTCGATCGGACTGGCTGTGGGCGGGTTTCGTCCGGTGGCGGAAGTGCAATTCATGGGTTTTATTTATCCGGCGATGGAACAGCTGGTGACGCATGCCGCGCGCTTGCGGACAAGGACACAAGGGAGGTATCCGGCGTCCATGGTCGTGCGCGTTCCGTATGGCGGGGGGATCCGGGCGCCCGAATTGCACTCTGATTCCACGGAAAGCTTATTTGTCCACATTCCCGGATTGAAAGTTGTCACGCCTTCAACTCCGAAAGATGCCAAAGGGCTTTTGCTTGCTGCCATTGAAGATCCGGATCCGGTTTTGTTTTTGGAACCGATGCAGTTGTACCGGTCGGTGAAAGAAGAAGTTCCGGAAGGATGGTATGAGGTTCCGATCGGTCAAGCGAGGAAAGTGACGGACGGGGAAGATGTCACCCTGATTGCATGGGGAACCATGGTGCCGGTGGCGAAAAAAGCGGCAGAAGCAGCGAAAAAAGAAGGGATCTCCTGTGATTTGATTGATCTGCGTTCCTTGTCTCCGTTGGATGAAGAGACGATTATTCACTCTGTCAAAAACACGGGACGGGTCGTCATTGTCCATGAAGCTCCCCGGACCGCCGGGGTAGGAGCGGAGTTGACGGCACTGATCAATGAACAAGCTTTTTTGTATCTGGAAGCCCCGGTGACCCGGGTGACGGGTTATGACGTGCCGGTGCCGATGTATGCCTTGGAAGATGATTTCCGCCCGGATGTGAAACGGGTGTACCAATCGATTTGCCAAGTCGTTTCTTATTGAGGGGGGAGAAGAAGTGGCAGTGAAATTTTGTTTGCCGGATATCGGCGAAGGGGTGACGGAAGCCGAAATTATCCGCTGGCTGGTGAAAGAAGGAGAGAGAATCGAAGAAAATCAACCGGTTTTGGAAGTGCAGACCGACAAAGCGGTGGTGGAATTGCCTGCGCCTGCCGGCGGAAAAATCATGAATTTGAAATGGACCGAAGGGCAAGTGGTTCCCGTTGGGGAAGTTTTGTATGAAATGGAAGAAGACGAAACCGCTCCTTCCCCGGTGGCTCTGCAGAAGAACAAGAAAAAAAGAGTTTTGGCAACCCCCTCCACGCGGCGTCTGGCCAGGGAACACGGTGTGGATATCAATGAAATCAAGGGAACGGGGGAACATGGTCGGGTCACCAAAGAAGATGTCCTCCGCCACGTGAATCAAAACAAGGAGAGCCCGGCCCCCGGCATCTTCCTTCCGAAAGCGGAAGTTCCCGCCCCGGAAGTGGTGGAGGAAGATTTGTCGCCGACACGCAGGGTGATCGGGGACCGGCTGCTTTATTCGGTTACCCGCAAGCCGCATGCCACCCATTTTGATGAATTGTCGGTGGACGGATTGGTCCGGTGGTACGAACAACAAAAACAAGCTTCGGCCGGCGATCCGTCAGTGCCCAAATTGACGTATATGGCCGTTTTGGCGAAATTGGTCGCCGTGACCTTGAAACATCATCCACGGTTTAATGCCCATTATGATGAGGAAACTCAGCGCATCCGGCAGTTTTCATCCATTTCGCTGGGGATGGCAGTGGATGCCCCGGGAGGACTCGTCGTTCCGGTGATTCAGCAGGCGGAGCAAAAAAGCATCGACCAGCTGGCAGAAGAGATCGGAAGATTGACCAGACTGGCCAGAGAAGGGAAGCTTTCGCCGGGACAAATGAAGGGAAGCACCTTCACCATCAGCAATGCCGGGGCTTTGGGGGGAGAATGGGCAACCCCGATCATCCAGCCCCCGGAGGTGGCCATTCTTGCTTTGCACCGGATCGCGGAAAAACCGGTCGTGGAACATCACCAGCTGACCGTCGGGTGGCGGATGAACGTCTCGCTCAGTTTTGATCACCGGGTGTTGGACGGAGCCGATGCCATCCGCTTTACACAAACATTAGGCGAATATACCCGCGATCCCGGAAAGTTGTTGCGGGAAATGGTTTGATAAAACGGGTTTTGAGGTTTTGAAGGAAGGCTTACCCAGTAAGTCTTCTTTTTTTTGCATAAAATTTCCTGATGCAATCAAACTAAGACAGACGGTGAGACGAGGAGGATTGGTATGGATCAGGTTACCATGGCCCGAATCTTTTTTGGGACTTCTTTGGCTTTTCACATCATCTACGCCACGTTGGGAATCGGTTTGTCCGCGATGGTTTTTGTGAGCGAATGGCTCTTTTACAAAAGAAAAGATCTTCACTATGCGGTCATGGCAAAGCGGTGGACCAAGTCGGTGGCACTGCTTTTGGGTGTGGCCATTCCGAGCGGGACCATTGTGGCTGTCCAGCTTTCGCTGTTGTGGCCGGGATTTATGAAAATTGTCGGTCAAGTGATCTCGGTACCGTTTCAGATCGAAATTTATGCATTCTTTTTGGAAGCGCTCGCCTTGTCCATTTATGTTTACGCCGCTGACCGCCTGGCCCCTTTGTGGCGGGTGATTTCCGTGTTTCTGGTGGCTTTCGGCGCCGCGGCTTCGGGCATTTTGATCACGTCGGCAAACACTTGGATGAATACCCCTGCGGGGTTTGACATGAAACCGGACGGGACGGTCTACAATGTGGATCCATGGAAAGCTTTTTTTAATCCGAGTTTTGGAAACACCGCTTATCACGTGGTGGTCAGTGCGCTCATGACCGGAGCTTTTGTAATCGTTTCTGTGGCCAGTTACCGCTTGTTGAGGGGGAGGGCCGCTGAACGTCCCGTTCATCAAAAAGCTTTGTTTTTCTCGTTGATTTTAGCGTTTGCCATGTCGTTTTTGACGGCAGTTTCCGGACATGGATCCGCACAAAATTTGCATCAATATAATCCGGAAAAGCTCGCCGCTTCGGAAGGATTGTTTGAAACCCGGCGTTATGCCCCCTTGATCATCGGTGGTGTGGTGGATCAAGAGAAAAGAGAAGTAAGAAACGGGATTGAGATCCCTTACATGCTCAGCTTTTTGGCAGGAGACCGGTTTGACACGGAAGTCAAAGGTTTGGAAGAATTTCCGGAGGAAACCTGGCCGCCGGCCTATGTGCACACCTTGTTTAACATCATGGTGGGGATCGGTGTCCTCTTGCTGGCTCTTTCCGCTTTGGCCCTTTATTTTTGGTGGAAACAACGGGAGGCCAAGGAAAAAAATCTGCCCCGCTGGCTGTTGTGGTTACTGGTTGCATCCGGGCCCTTATCCATACTGGGGATCGAATTTGGCTGGATTTTCAGCTGCAGCGGCCGGCAACCCTGGACGATTTACGGGGTGCAAACCACGGCGGAAGCGGCAACCAAAGCCGGAAACCTCGGTTTCCTGTATATCCTGTTTGCCGCGGTATACTTGTTGTTGAGTTGGATGTTGGTCAAAGTGATGATCTCCTATTTCCGGCGCCATCCCCTCGAAGAAGACCTGGAACAAATGAGACAAAAGGGGTATTCCTATGGAGCAAACTATTGAACCGTCCATTGCCATTTTGTTGATCTGGATGCTTGTCTTCGTCTACAGCATGGCCGGATCCATCGATTTTGGAGCCAGCTTTTGGGCGATGCTTTATAATCAAAAACGATCCAAAGCCGGACAAGTGGCCAACCGGTTTTTATCTCCCACCTGGGAAGTGACCAATACGATTTTGGTGTTGTTGGTGGTGTCCACCGTGGGCTTTTTCCCGAAAGCGGCTTATATGCTGGGAACGGTGCTGTTGGTTCCGGTCAGCATCATTTTGTTGCTGATTACCTTGCGCAGTTCCTTTCTGGTGTTGTCTTATTCGGCAGGGGGGGCAGCCAAAGGGCTCCGGATTGTTTCGGGCATGACCGGCTTGTTTGTCCCGGCGCTTTTGATCAGTGCGTTGCCGGTGACGGAAGGCGGCTTTATCCGGGAAACCGGAGGACAGATCATAATGTTGTTTGATAAGTGGTTAACCAGTCCTTCCGTGTATTTGTATATGTTGTTCGGGCTTGCCTCGGAGTTGTTTTTGTCTGCTTTGTTTCTCGCGGATTATTCCAGGGAAGCCAATGATACGGAGGCTTATGCGATGTACCGGAGGCAAGCTGTCTGGCTCGGGCCGGTGGCCATCGTGGCGGCGGTTTTGACGCTCGTTTTTTTGGAGCCGGAAGCGGAGTGGTTGTTGCAAAGGCTCAGCGGACAGTTGAAACTGTTTTTGTTCTCCATGATTTGTTTTTTGATCGGGTACCTCTTTTTATGGCGGGGAGGCCGGAAGATCCGGCTGGCGATTATTTTTATATTTTTACAATATGCGTTTGCCACGTTTGCTTACGGAATTGCCCATCTCCCGTATATTGTCTATCCTTACTTGACGGTCGGAGAAGCATTTACCAACATCAACACCTTTTATTCCCTGCTTAAAATCCTTGGTGCGGGGATTGCCCTGCTTCTGCCGGGATTCCTGATTTTTTGGCGTTTCTTCCTGAAGGATAAACGTTATTTGCAAAAGCAGGAATAGGGAACATAAAATTTTTTAAAAAAATGTCTTGCACAATTCGTCGATTTATGTTAGATTATTTCTTGTCGCCGCGAGGCGGTGGACAAAAGGAAAACGACGCACCTTGAAAATGAGATATGGAAGAAGCATGACGAGGTTGAAGAGACTCGTATGACGAGAATCTTCACACGTCGCTTGTCAAGTTGCAATCACCGGGAGAAGTAATCTCCAAGAGAGCCAGTAGGGTAAGCTACTAAGGGCACACGGTGGATGCCTTGGCGCCAGGAGCCGAT